>NZ_JAALCR010000016.1 GCF_011065895.1 Paludisphaera rhizosphaerae
GGAGAGCGATAGCCAGGTGCCGGCTGTTCCTCACCGAGCACCTCCCAGACGCTCCAATCCCTTCACCATTCGCTACGCGAGAGCGTGTGAGGACGGGGTGGACCTCATTGGCGCGAGCCTCGACGAGACTCACCGATCTGTTCTCCGCGGGAGAAAACGCCGGCGACGGCCCGGGCGGCTCTCGCGAACATCCGCACGGGGAACGTCACGACCAGGATCAGCCGGATCAGCCAGACGAGCCGACGCAGGCCGCGCTGGGTTTTCTTGGTCTCCAACTCGTCGTCGCCGGTCCGCTCCGCGGGCGTCCGGCCCTGATCGTCCCGCAGGTCGGGGTCTGCCCCTCGGACGCGAAGGATCTCCGCCACGACCGAATTACCGCGGGCGATCGCCAGATGGAGGGGCGTCTGCAACCGCGCGTCGACTGCGTTGACGTCGGCGCCTCGATCCAGGAGCAGTTCGACGATGTCGGGGCTCGCTCGATAGGCCGCCCGATGCAAAGGCGTCTGTTCGGCTTCCACCTTGCCGCCGATGTGCCATCCTGCCCACGCCAGCAATGACGTGAGGGGCGCTCCCGTGGACGAGAGCCGCTCTTCCCTGGCGAGGCCTTTCCGGGTGCGGACGTCGACGGGGATGCCGCGATCCAGGAGCAGGGCCGCCGCGGCCTTGGAATGATCGTTGGCGGCGGAGTGCAGCGGCGTAAATCCCCGGAGGTCGCGGGCGTGCAGGTCGGCCCCCCGACGGATCAGCGCTTCGATCGCCTCGACCTTGTTGTCGCTGGCGGCCATGTGCAAAGGCCTCCAGCCGTCTGGCTCGGCCGCGTCGATGTCGGCTCCCGCGTCGATAAGGGCCCCGATCGCGGCTATGTCGCCGGCTTCGGCGGCCCTGTGCAGGGCGGTCCAGCCAGAAGCGTCGGCGGCCTCAAGCTCGGCGCCGGCTGCGACCAGCGCCTTGATCAGATCGACGCGACCTTCCTTCGCCGCCTCATGCAACGCCGTTGCGCTCTCCTCGTCCTTTGCACGGGCGAACTCCTCGTCCGTGAGGTCGGGGTCGACGTCGGGCAGCAATTTGCGCAAGGCCGCACGGGTCCGCTCGATCGACGAATCTCCGAGCGACTCGACCACGACCACATCCGGTTCGTCGATCGCCTTCGGCGGGAGGCCGATCTCCGATGCGATGGCCGTGAACCGCTCGGGGTCGGTGAACAGGGTGGCCGCGGACCAAGTCCTGGCCTGGACGGGGATGAATCGCCCACGCTCTCCGGCGTCCCTCAGAGCCGCATTGGCCGCCGCGGCCAGTTCGGCGTACCCGTGAGGGTTCCAATGAGCGGTCATGAATCGATAGAGCCGGTTTCGGTGCACGAACTGGACCGGGAAGTCGTCCTCGCGGCCGTCACTGGGCTGATAGACGGCCTCGGGGGCGAATGCGCCGCGGCTCGTGGCCGCGAACTCGTGGATCAACTCGTCGTAGGACATCGTCCTCTCGTCCTCATCCTGGACGAGGTGATGGAGCAGCCCCGCGGCATCGAAGGCGGCGCGGGCGCCCCAAGTGGGATCGGGGGTCTGGATGCGCTCGCACGATTCGCGGAGACTGGCGCCGGCCTTCCGCCCCTCGTCGGCGTCGACGAGTCCCGCCCCAACGATGCGCTCGACGACCGCCGAAGCTCGCTCGAATTCGGCGGCGCGATCGGTCGCGGCCGCCTCGTAGGATTCCAGTCGACCGATGATCTGCTCGAGCTGGTCCCGATCCTGCTCCGCCAGGGAAGAGGCCTGCTGGAGAGCCCTGAGAGTCTCCCAGGCCCGCTCCGAAAGCCGAGGATCGGGGCTGATCTGGGCGAACCTCTCAAGCATGAGCAGGCTGCCGCCGTCGAGTCGCTCCTCGCCGCGCGCGTTCAGGACGCCGATCGCATGATCGAGGACTTCCGGTCGTCGCTCCTCGGTGAGTTCCCAACGGATGCTCCAACCCACGACGGGGTGGGCGATCAATCGGAGGAACCGCTCGTCCGTCTCCGGCGGCTTCAACTCGGCGAGTAAGTCAACGGCCGAGTCGGCTACCAGACGATCCTCATGGCCGAGTAAGTCGAAGAGTCGGTTGGCGTCGGATTGGTCGAGGATGAGCGGTTCCGAAGCCCCGCCTCCCTTCGTCGCCTCCGCAAGGTGTTGGAGTTCCTCCAGGACCGAATGCAGGAGTTCTCCGTCTTCACTGCCCAGCAATTTGAGCAGGCAACTGAACGCTCGAGGACGATCGATCACCCCGAGGGCGGTCGAGGCGTACAGCCGCGTCCGTTCCACCTGCGCGCCGCAACCTTCCGCGATTGCTAGCAAACGAGGAGCGGCCTGATCCCGATTCCGGCGGAGCACGCCCCTCTCGGCCCGCGATACGCGAAACCTGGGCTCCTCGTCGTACTCCTCGTCTTCATCCGGGGCCGGCGCGGCGGCGATCCGCTCGAACATCCCCTCGATCAAAATCCGCTCGCCTTCGATCGCCGCGGCACGCGCGGCCACGATGGAGGCCTGATCTTCAGTCACCTGGAGTCGCATCTTCGTCGTCACTTGGTCTGAGGAGCCCAGTCGAACAAGGAGCTTGATCCAAGGGCCGTTGAGGGAGGCGTGCACGGCCGGATCACATCCCTGATCTTGCGCGAAGTCCGAGTGGCATGGCTACACGAGAGTGGCCATGCTGCCGCGTCAGGCTCTTTCGCGATCCCGAAGGGCAGGTGATGATGAGAACGGGGAATAGGACGGGGCGATGCGCTTTTGAGGAGGAATTGCCGTGGGTCGATCAGCTTGGCTCGTGGTCGCTGCGGTCGCCGCGGTGGTGTTGGCGGCGGGGGCGGGGATTGCGGACGGCGGGGGGCTGACGCTGCATCTCCGGTCGCGGGTCGTGGACGGGGACGGCAGGGGGGCGGTCCTCAAGCGGGAGGAGGACTGGGACCCGAAGAAGACGGCGATCATCGTCTGCGACATGTGGGACGACCACTGGTGCAAGTCGGCGGCGAGGCGCGTGGGGGAGATGGCGGGGCCGCTGGACGAGATGCTCAAGGCGGCGCGGGCTCGGGGGATCTTCGTGATCCACGCACCCAGCACGACCACGGAGTTCTACAAGGATACGCCTCAGCGGAAGCGGGCGCAGTCCGCGCCGTACGCGCCCACGCCGGCTCCGTTGGCCTCGTCGCCGCGATGGGGCACAGCCTGGTGCTGGCCTGACGGCAAGCATGAGGGCGTCCTGCCGATCGACGACTCCGACATGGGCTGCGACTGCGCCCAGAAGTGCGAGATCCGGTCCCCCTGGACGCGGCAGACCGCCGCCATCGAGATCGCCGAGGGAGACGCGATCACCGACGACGGTCAGGAGACCTGGAACCTGCTGGCCAGCCGGGGGATCGACAACGTCATCCTCTGCGGAGTGCACTTGAACATGTGCGTGCTCGGCCGACCGTTCGCCATCCGCCAGATGGCCACGCTCGGGAAGAAAGTCGCCCTGATCCGCGACCTGACCGACACGATGTACAACCCCGAACGCCCGCCTGGCGTCAGCCACTTCGCCGGCACCGACCTCGTCGTCGGCCACGTCGAGCGCTACTGGTGCCCGTCCTTCCTCAGCACCGACATCACCGGCAAGCCGCGCTTCCGATTCGCGGGGGACCGTCGGACGGAAGATTGACCTGAGCCGGGTGGAGCGATCGGCGGACCTCCTCTGCTGCCGCTTTCTCGCCTGGCGGCCCGGCGAGAGGAAGAGTCCGAGATCGACCTACGATCCGGCCTCCTGATCAACGGGTTGTCGGGGAGCAGCGTCCCCGCCGAAGGCTTGTCCGTGGAGTTTACTCGGACGAGGCGAGGATGATCATCGACCGGGCTCGGACGAGATAGGTCGACATGACGGCGATCTCAGGGCCTTCGTCGACTTCGACGTAGTCGTCGGGGGAAGCAAGCGCTGTGTCGACCACGCGTCGCCAGGGGCGTCCTGAGGGCGAGGCCGGGATATGAAACCGCTCGTCGCGATCGTCCGCGTTCATGGCCACGAAGAAATCGCGGTCGATCACCCCGGGCCGGTCGCAGCGGCGGCCGTCGAGGGCGAAGGCGAGCATGCGACTGCTGGGAGAGAAGTCTGGCTGAACGGGTAGAACACCGTGCCAGAAGATCTCGGGAGGGCTTCCCGACGCCTGCCCAAAGAAGCTCCGGCGTCGGAAGACGGGATGAGCCTTGCGCAGGGCGATCATCTTGCGGACGAAGCGGAGGAAGTCCTGATTGGCGTCGGCGAGGCTCCAGTCGACCCAACTGACGGGGTTGTCCTGGCACCAGGCGTTGTTGTTGCCTTGCTGGGTCCGCAGAATCTCATCGCCGCCGAGGATCATGGGAACGCCCTGCGAGATCAGGAGCGTCGCCATGAGGTTTCTGACCTGGCGACGCCGGATCTCAAGAACCGCCGGGTCGTCGGTCGGTCCTTCGACGCCGCAATTCCAGGAGAAGTTCGCGTCGTTGCCGTCGCGGTTCCCTTCGCCGTTGGCCTCGTTGTGCTTGTGGTCGTAGGAGACGAGGTCGAGCAGGGTGAAGCCGTCGTGGCAGGTGATGAAGTTGATCGAGTGCAATGGGCTGCGGCCCGTGTAGAGGTCGTCGGAGCCGCAGATTCGCGTCGCCAGGGCCGAGGTCATCCCCGGATCCCCCCTCCAGAAGCGCCTGATGTCGTCGCGATAGCGGCCGTTCCAGTCAGACCAGCGGGCGCCGCCTGGGAAGGTCCCCACCTGATAGAGACCCCCCGCATCCCAGGGCTCGGCGATCAGCTTGGTCCCATAGAGCAACGAATCCTCGGAGATCCGGTTGATCGTGGGAGGGTCGACCAAGACGTCCCCTCGACGGTCCCGGCCCAGGACCGACGCGAGGTCGAACCGGAAGCCGTCGACGCCCGCCTCGGCGACCCAGTTCCGCAGGCACCACAGCAGGAAGTTCCTGACGATGGGGTGGTCCGTGTTGAAGCTGTTGCCGCAACCGGAGAAGTTCAGGTAGCCTCCCCGCTCGTCGAGGATGTAATAGAGCCGGTTGTCGAAGCCTCGAAAGCTGTAGGTCGGTCCGTCGTCTCCGCCCTCCGCTGTGTGGTTGAAAACGATGTCGAGATAGACCTCGACTTCGTGCTCATGGAAGGCGTCGACCATCGCGCCGAATTCCTTCCACGCCTCGGAAGGGCCCGCCTTGACGGCGTAGTTCGCCTTGGGGGCGGAAAAGGCGATCGTGTTATATCCCCAGAAGTTCAGCAACCGCTCGCCGGTGAAGGGGTTGACGTAACTGCAGTCCGTCTCGTCGAATTCGTCGACGGGGAGCAGTTCGACGGCGGTCACTCCAAGCTCGTGCAGGTAGTCGATCTTCTCCGCGAGCCCAGCGAAGGTCCCCGGATCGGCGACGCCCGAGTTGGGGTGGATGGTGAAACCCCGGACGTGCAACTCGTAGACGATCGTATCCTCGAGCGGGGTTCCTGGGCCGACCACCGGCTCGCGCTCGGTCATCGCCTCGTTGATGAGGCTGCGCCTGGGGTTGGGCGAGCGGTCGCCCCAGTCGCCCCGGCAAGACACAGCGCGAGAGTAGGGGTCCAGCAGGATGACGCCGGAGTCGAAGCGATAGCCGTGGTTGTCGGGCCCGTCGACCCGGTAGCCGTAGCAGAACTCATCGGGGAGGCCGTCGATTCGGACGTGCCAGTGGTCCCCGGTTCGGTTGAGACGGGGGTCGAGTTGGACCTCGGTTTCGAACCCGACCGTTTGGGGATCTCCCAGCACGAGCCAGACCGCCGTGGCGTGGCGACAGACCACGGCGAAGTTCACGCCCCCCAGTTCCGTGATCGCCCCGAGCGGCAGCGGCCGGCCCCGCTTGACCGTGAGAACGCAGTCTCGGAAGACGTATTCGGCCTCAACGCCCTCGCCGGAGGTGATGCTGGAAATCGCCGTGGTCCTGTGAAAGGGGGACGGCCCGGGAGCATCACGGGGAGGGAGGCGACGGGTCGGGCCAAGAAGAACGCCGAACCATCACGCCCGACGGTGTGTCGGGTGGATCGTTCGGCGAGTGCGAACCAAGAGGGAAACGATCGAGGGAGAGGTCGATGCGGCGATAGATGACTCTTCTGTGGACGCCGCGACGGCTTCTGGGCGAATCAACGCTCGTTCGCGGTCCGGTCGGCGGTGCGGCCGTTGCGAGACGAGTTGGCGTAGGCGGCCGTCAGAGCCCCCAGCAGTGCGGCTCGGCGACCGGCACGGGCCGACTTCCCTCCGCGGCGGACGCGGGCGACAGCCCCGGCCCACTCGAAACCCGTCTGCGAGGTGGTCGACTTCTTACAATTATCGTCGCTCATCGAACAAACGCTCCCGAAAGCAGACACACCGCCGGAAACCCTCCGACGCTGCTCCACCCACTCCCTTGGTCCGCAGAGAATCCCAATTCCCCGCGGCTTGCCATGCCTGGCGAGACGCCGCCGTCGCACTCTGACTCGAACGTCGGTCGTCGACCTTTCCGCCCGTGAGTGCTCTCACGAGAAGGAACGTCAGGGAGCCGCTGGATCGCACGAATCCATGCGGAGGGGCCCCGCCGTCGGCGAACCGTAACAGAATCGGACGAAACCGGCAAAGACTTCAGCCGGGCGACCTCATAAAGGGCCTGAGAACTCGCGTCGAAGCGAGCCGAAGAGGCCGAATTCGGCGTTTCGACGACTCCACGCAAAGGAAATCTATCAGTCCTCTCGAAACGAGTCCAGGAAAAATGACGGATCCGTCGGTGTTTTCCGGGAGTCCGCATCACGCCATTCAAAGTGGCCTATTCTGGTGTCTCAACCAAGAACTTCCATAAGCCGATTCAGCAGGTTCCAGATCGTCGCCGCCGGAGCGGGAACGATGTCCTCAACCTGTCGAAGATCGGCCCCAAGCTGCTGGACGAGCATCATCAGCGTGCTGAATCCGTTGAAAACGCCGTGCATGGTGATCGCCGTCAACAGGCTGCCTGTTCGTTGATACACAACCCCCAGAATCATCGCGAAGAAGAACAGGGGAATGGGGGCGGGCCACTGGGCGATGTGCAGCGCCGCGAACAACGCCGAAGTCAAAACAACGGCCGGCCAGCAGACCTCGTTCAGCTCGTCCGTGTCGGAATCCTCGGGGGGCACGAATGGATTCCGGAACACTCGCGAGAGCCAGCCTTGCAAGACGCCTCGGAAGAGAGTCTCCTCTGCGATCGGGGCCAGGACGACGGCCGATACGAAGGCGAGAATCGCCGTTGCGGGCGAGAAGTGATCCTTCATCATCTTCTCGACGGGGTGCGACTCAGGACTGAAGAATCGCACCGCCAGGAACTGGACGATGTAGACGACCGGCGTGGCGATGAGCGCGGCGATGAATCCCGTCAGAATCTGCTCGGGCAACCTTCGGGTCGTGAGGCCGAGAGCTTCCAGGCCGACCCGGGAGCACCTGCGAAAGAACCAGGGGAAGGCCGACAGGAAGATCAGGATGTGGCAGGTGTTCAGGGTCATCAGGTCTCGAGCGGCCGCCGCTGTCTCGTTGGAGGCGTCGTCGGCGTGGCGGTCGGTCTCCTTCGCGACCTCCGCCTTCGGTTCAGCCGCGGGGTCGGATGCTTCGGTCTCCTTCGCGACCTCCGCCTTCGGTTCAGCCGCGGGTTCGGATGCTGGCGCTGCATCTTCCTTGGCATCGGCCGCGGCTGGAGGAGCTTCATCCCCGGCCTTCTCCACAGCCTTGCCATGATAGGCCTTGAGGGCCTCCTCAACCCGAATCCCGAGCAACTCGCGACAGGCCAGGGTCGCGGCCTGACTCGTAACGATGTAAAGAGCGATAATCGTCAAGATGGCTCCCAGCCCCCAGACCGCCGGTTGGAGACGGACAAAGGGGGGGCGAGGCAGGATAGGGAGATTGAGGGCCAGGCGCAGAACGGCCCACATCGAGTAGAGCAGCATCCCAGCGAGCATCGAGAGGAGGAGAATCGAGACGACGCTGAGGAGTCCCTGCTGGACGTGCAGAGCGACGGCGAGGGGAATGTACCCCTGATAAAGAGGGGGCGTCATGAGACCTCGCGAGAAGGGGGGGCGGTTCCACTCGTTCGATCGTAGCAGGCCCGCGGCGTGTCGGCCACCTTGAGAACTCGCCCCAAGGCTTCTAGAATCGGCGGATCGTCGACGTCGCCGCGAGGGCTCGCGGGGTCGACGGTGTCTCGGGAGCCTCGCGGAACGATGCTGGACGTGCAAGGGCAGTTGGAAATCCTGCGCCGGGGGGTCGAGCAGATCGTCCCCGAAGGCGAGTTCGTCAAGAAGCTGGAACGCTCGGTCCGCGAAAACCGCCCGCTGCGCGTGAAGTACGGCATCGACCCGACGGGCATCGACGTGCACCTCGGCCATACGGTCCCGCTCCGCAAGCTGCGGCAGTTTCAGGACCTCGGTCACACGGCCGTCATCATCATCGGCAACTACACGGCCCTGGTGGGCGACCCATCGGGACGGGACGAGACCCGATCGGCTCTGACGAAGGACCAGGTCGCGGAGAACGCCCGCGATTACCTCAAGCAGGTCGGTCGAATCATCGACCTGGAGAGGGCCGAGGTCCACCACAACGGCGACTGGTTCGGCAAGTGGGAGTTCCTGGACGTCCTCGACCTCATGCGGCGGATGACGTTGGGCCAGATCTCGGCTCGCGAGGACTTCGCCAAACGAATCGCCGCCGAGAAGCCCGTCTATCTTCACGAGTGCCTCTACCCGCTGATGCAGGGCTGGGACTCGGTCGAGATCAACGCCGACGTCGAACTCGGCGGCACGGAGCAACTCTTCAGCCTGATGGTCGCCCGCCAGCTCCAGCCCTTGCGAGAGCAGGATCCGCAGGTCGCCATGACGATGCCGATCCTCGTCGGCACGGATGGGACCCGTCGGATGGGGAAGAGCCTGGGGAATTACATCGGCGTGGCGGAATCGGCCCAGGACCAGTTCGGCAAGGTGATGAGCGTCCCCGACGAGCCGATGGCTCAGTATTTCACGCTGCTCACCGACCTGCCCGAAGCCCGAATCAAGGAACTCCTCGCTCCGGGGACCAACCCGAGAGACGCCAAGGAAGTGCTCGGCAAGGCGGTCGTCGCCCAGTATCACGGGGATGAGGCCGCCGAGGAAGCCGCCGCCGCCTTCCGCCGCCGCTCGGCCGGCGAGGATCCCCTGGAGATCCCCATCGCTTACCTCTCGGCCGACAAGCTCGACGCCGATGGGCGGATCCTGGCCCCGAACCTCATCAAGGAACTCGGCCTGGAGTCGAGCACGTCCAACGCCCGTCGGGTCATTGAAGGGGGAGGCGTCAATGTCGGCCCTCGGCGCGAGCCGATCTCCGACGTCAGGGCGATGGTCTCGGTGAGCGACGGTCTGATCGTGCGGGTCGGCAAGCGTAAGATCGCCGAGATCCGCCTCGTCTGAATTCAAAAGGCGACCTCCGTCGCCTCCAACGTCTCCTGCGAAGGGTGCAGTGTATGGCCGAGCACGGGATCGGGATCATTGGGTGCGGCATGATCGCGGAGTACCACGTCCGCGCGGTCAACGAAATCGACGGGGCCCGCGTCGTCGGTGCGTGCGACACGTCCGCCGCCCGTACCAAGGCTGAGAAGATCGCCGGGATGGCCGGCCACGACTGCCAGATCTACGACGACATCGCCCAGATGCTCGCGAATCCCGAGATCGACGTCGTCTGCGTCTGCACCCCCAGCGGGGCGCACATGGAGCCCTCCGTCCAGGCCGCCAGGGCGGGGAAGCACATCATCGTCGAGAAGCCGCTGGAGATTGATCTCAACCGCTGCGACGCGATCATCAACGCCTGCGACGAGGCCGGCGTGCGCCTCTGCGCGATCTTCCCCTCACGGTTCGCGCCAGCCAATCGACGTATCAAGGAGGCGATCGACTCCGGACGGTTCGGCAGACTCACCCTGGGCGACACCCACGTCAAGTGGTGGCGGACCCAGGAGTACTACGACTCCGGCGGCTGGCGCGGGACCTGGAAGCTCGACGGCGGCGGCGCCTTGATGAACCAGGCGATCCACAACGTCGACCTGATCTACTGGCTGATGGGAGACGTCGAGTCCGTCTTCGCCCACGCCGCGACGCTCGCCCACGTCCGCATCGAGGTCGAGGACACCATCGTCGCCACCGTTCGCTACAAGAGCGGAGCGCTGGGGACGATCCAGGCCGCCACGAGCGCCTATCCGGGGCTGGCGAAGCGGATCGAGGTCCACGGCGATCGGGGCTCGGCCCGTGTGGAGCAGGACGACCTGACGATGTGGGATTTCCAGGAGAAGATCCCCAGCGACAACATCATCCAGGCCGCCATCGCCGGCCGGTCGTCGGGGAACTCGGGCGCCAGCGACCCCCGCGGAATCAGCCACCTGGGACATCGCGAGCAGATCGAGGACTTCTTGAGGGCCATCGACGAGAACCGCGCCCCCTTCGTCGACGGTCGCGACGGCCGCAAGTCGGTCGAAATCATCCGCGCCATCTATCGCTCGGCCCGTGAAGGCAAGGCCATCACCTTGCCGCTCGCCGACGACCCGCCGTCGTTCTGACCGACCGCGGCGCGCCTTGACGGGTCCGAGGATCCCGGCCATACTCCCCCGGGACCTCGCGCCCATGGTCAAGGAGCGACCGAAGATGGCCCGGAATAAGATCAAACGGCCCTGGCTAGACTACCTCGTTTACCTCGTCGTCCGGGGCCTGGTCTTCACGGTCCAGTCGCTCTCCATCAGGCAATCCTACGCCCTGGCGCGAGGGATTGCCTGGATCATGTACACGGTCGACAAGCGACACCGAGTCGTCGGCCTGGAGAACCTGCGCATGGCGTACGGCGACGCCATGACCGAGGCCGAACGCGACGAGGTCGTCCGGGGCGTCTATCGGCACTTCTGCATGATGCTGATGGAGATCTTCCACACGCCCAAACGGATCAACCTCGAGAACTACCGGCAATATGCCAGGCTGACGGGGCACGGTCCGGTGCTCGACAGGATGATCTCCGGCGAGCCGATGATCCTGCTAACCGGCCACTACGGCAACTGGGAGATCGCCGGCTACCTGTTCGGCCTCTTCGGTTTCCCCACCTGGTCGGTGGCGCGGACCCTCGACAACCCCTACCTGGAGCGCTACCTCCGGACCTTCCGCGAGAGCACCGGCCAGAAGATGATCCCCAAGGCGGGCGGCTACGACCAGATCGTGGATGTGCTCCAGACCAGCAGGACGCTCTCGATGCTTGCCGACCAGGACGCCGGCCAGCGAGGGATGTTCGTCGACTTCTTCGGTCGACCGGCCTCGACCCACAAGGCGATCGCGCTGCTCGCCATCGAGCATCAGGCTCCGGTGGTCGTCGGCGTGGCCCGGCGCATCGGACCTGGGTTCCGCTACGAGCTGCGGTGCGCTCAGATCATCGAGCCGGGCGAATTCACCGGCGGTTCCGACGACGCCCGGCTGCTGACCCAGCGTTACACGAGCGCGCTCGAAGAGTTGATCCGCCAGGATCCCACGCAGTACCTCTGGTTGCACCGGCGATGGAAGCACCAGCCCGCCCCTCGCAAGAAGGGAGCGAGGCCGGAGGCGGCTCGAACCGAGGCCGCCGCCGGCTGAGAACGAGAACTCATTTCTCGAACATCTGCTCCACGGGAACGATCCGCACGCTGACATCCTTGAGCGGGAAGACCTCGATGAGCTTGTCCTGGTCGAGGATCTCCTGCGGCGTTCCCTGTGTGTCGTAGACGATCGGCGAGGGCTTGCCCGACGTCAGCAGCCCGCGCAACTCCTCTGCATTCCCGGCCACGATCGCGACCTTCATGCCGCTCGGCTTCAGATGCCTGCGCACGGCCGCGTTGACCTGGTCGACAGTCAGCTTCGGCAGTCGATCGGCCAGTTCGGTGACGAGGTCCTTGCGGCCGTAAAGGGTTCCTTCGATCGCGTAGCCGAGCCTTCGCGAGAGGGTCTGGACCCAGAGCTTGCTGTAATTCAGCAGGAACGAGCGAGTGGCCTCGAACTCCTCGGGGGTCATTCCCTTCTCGATCAGCCGATCCACCTCCCAGAGCGCCGCGCGAAGAGCGAACACCGCCTTGTCGGTCGGCACGGGGCGGATCCAGATCGAGAAATACTGCCGCGAGCGGTGATTGTTGGGGATCGGGAAGGTCGACTGGCCCTCCTGAATGAAGTCCTCGATGTAGGAATAGTCGCCGTAGTTGAGGCCCCGCTTTCCTCGGAGGTCCTGCATCAATCGGCCGTTGAAGGTGCGGTGCTCTCCCAGGAACGAATTGGCGACGGCCAGCGCATAAAAGTCGTCGTCAGTCCGCGTGACGTCGATCGGAAAGCCGATGGAGATGGCCGTGGCCTCAGCCGGCTTGGTGACGATCGTCACCTCCAGGCCCCTGGGAGGGCCGACCGGTGGAATCGTCGTCGGCTGAAGTTCCGAGACGCGAACCAGCGGGGAAAGGCCGTTCTCGATCAGCTTGACGGTCTCGGCGTTCGCCGCGCCGGCGAGTCCCAGAAACAGGCGGTCGCGCGTGTAATGCGTCCGGTGGAAGTCCTTCACGTCGTCGAGCGTGATCGCCTTCAGCCCCGCCACCAGCCCCTCGTCGGGTCGACCGTAGGGGTGGTTCTCGTACAGAGCGGACTGGAGCGTCCACTTCCCGAGCGCTTCGTCGTTGTCGCCTCGGAGAGTCTTGGTCAGGTGGTCCAGTGCTTCCTCACGGAGCCGATCAAAATCCTCGGGGGCGAACCGAGGCGAGGCGATCATCTCGGTCGCCAGGGGGATGTAGGAGCCCAGGTTGTCCTTGTGGACGTCGCCGCTGAACACGGAGACTTCTTTCAGGCAGTTGCCGTTCAACTCAGCGGCGATTGGAAAGAAGCGGTCGAGCACCTCTTCGTATTTGAGGGTCTTCGTGCCTCCCTGAGCCACCATCGCGGCGGTGAGGGCGGCAAGGCCTTCTTTCCCCTTGGGGTCGTCGGCCGAACCTACGCGGAAGACGAGGCGAAGCGATACGAGTGGACCCGACGAGGGAACCAGAACGACTCGCGCATCCGCGGGACCGTCGGCAAGGGCGGGAATCCCCACCGCTGAAGCGAGGAGCGAGGCGGCGATCGTCAGGCCGGACCTCAAGTACGACGTGTTGATCATTTGGATTCCCTCGTCTCCAGCGTGACGACCGTCTCGTTCGTCGCCGTGAAGTACTTCGATGCGACGCGTTGAAGGTCGGCCGGGGTCAGACGATCGTAGGCGGCGTACAGTTCGTTGAGCGCTTCGGGTCGGCCGTTGATCGCGATCGACTCCCCAACCGCCCTCGCCACGGAATCGGGACTGTCCAACTCGCCGGCGAAGGCGTAGCGGAGGTGCGACTTGATCGCGTTGAGACGATCCTCGGCGACCGGCTTCTCGGCGGCCTCCTTCAGCGCGTCCCGAATTCGTCGGCCGATCTCCGGCATGAATTCCACCTTTCGGCCGCGCGCCAGGATCGTGAAGAGATGAGGGTCGCGGTGTGGATCGATGAACGCGGTCAGCGTCTCGGCCTTCTGCTCGTCGAGGACTAGCGAGCGGTACAGCGGGCTGGTCTCGCCGAAGACGGCTTGCTGCAGCGCCCTGAGCGCAGGCACATCCGGATTGGCGGGATCAGAGGCTGGGGTGTGGTAGGTCAGTGCCAGGATCGGCAGCGTCGGCAGGGGCCAGGTCAACTCGGCCTTTCGAGGGCCGTCCTGCTCCGGCTCCTGGGGGATCTCGACGCTCTTGCCTCCTCGGGGCCAGGTCCCATAGGCGGTCTTCACGAGGTCGACGAGGACGTCGTGATCCACCTGGCCGGCGACGACGATCGTGCAGTTTTCCGGTCGATACCAGCGATCGAAGAAGACCTTGCTGTAGGCGTACTGATTCGGCATGTCCTTGATGTCAGCCAGGAAGCCGATCGTCGTGTGCTTGTAAGTGTGCGCCGTGAAGGCCGTGTCCGAGAGCGCCTCTTCCAGCTTGAGGAACGGAGAAGAGGAGCTTTTGTTGTACTCGCCGAGCACGGCGCGGGCTTCCTTCTGGAAGTCGGCCTCGTCGTACTTGAGGTTTCGGAAGCGGTCGGACTCGATCTCGACGGCCTTCGCCAGGGCCGTCGCCGGGATCGTCATGTGGTAGCACGTCCAGTCGTCGGTCGTGAACGCGTTGGAGTCGGCGCCGAGCGATTTGAGGACGTCGTTGTAGGCGTCCTGCGAGTACTTGTCGGTTCCGCGAAACATCATGTGTTCAAAGAAGTGGGCGAACCCGGACAGCCCCTTCTCAACCTCGTTCCGCGAGCCGGTGCGGACGACCGTGTAATAGGCGATGATCCCCGGCGAATCAAAGGGGATGCTGACAACCCCGAGGCCGTTCTCCAGCGTCGTCTTACGGATGGGGTAAGGGAACACCGGCGGTCGGCCGTCTTCAGCCCTGACCGTTGTGAATGCGCCGGCGAATCCGAAAACGGCGACCGCGCAAAGGAGCAAGCGTTTCATCGAATAAGGCACTCCTGCCTGGTCACTGGGATTCGAACGTTCGTTCGGGTCCGTCCGAGCCCATTCGCACCCGGAACGTCTTGCCGTCCGCGGGGACGGCGACGCGGATGTAGCGCCCACCGGCGGGGTCGGTGTTGGCGATAAGGGACGGGTCGGTGTTTTGATCCGCCGCCGTCTGGGCGTTCTTGTGCAATTGGTAGGCCGCCTGAACGGAGGGGATCGCCTTGATCCGGCGTACGGTCTCGGCCGCCCCCCCCTTGCGAGGGCCGTTGTCCATGATGGTGACGACCGGGGCGATCGTGCGAAGGAAGTCGGGATTGTTGGAGATGTCCATCCCGTGGTGGGTCACCTGGAACAGGTCGATCTTGCCGACGAGGTCCACCGGGCAGACCAAGCTCTTCTCGATGTTCCAGGTCAGGTCGCCGCAGTCGAGGAATTCGAAGGCCCCCTGGCGGAGCTTCAGCACGACGCTGCGCGCGTTGTCGGATTCGTCGACCGGATGATCGGGAGCCGCCGACTCGCACGAAGCATTCGCGGGAGCGCCGGTTGGAGCAGGAAGGACCTTACCGGACGCCGCGAGAACAACCGCGGTCGTCGTACCTCTCAGGGGGAGCGAATCGCCCGCTTTCAAGACGGACCGCTTCCCCTTGGACGCGTCACGATAGGCGACGCCGAGGGGGTCCTGCGACTTCGGGCCGTCGGGAAACTCCGCGCCGGCTTCGCCGTCTTCGGGGAGGCCCCGATCCCAGAATCGGCCGATCGCGGCGCGCTTCGCTAACCCGGCGACGCCGCCGTAATGGTCCATGTGCCAGTGCGTCGTCACCAGGTGGTCGATGCGATCGCAGCCGGCGTCCTTGAGCGCCTTCACGATCCTCTCGGGATCGCGGTCGTTCTGGCCAGGCCAACCGCTGTCCACAAGAATCGTCTCGCGTTCCGGGGTGACGACGAGGGTGGCCGCTCCTCCCAGGACGTCGACAAAGTAAATCTCAAGATCGGCGGCGGCCGCTCGACCCGAATCGAGGCAAGCGCATCCCGCCAGGACAGCGACCACCAAGGCACGTCCGAACCTCTGAATTTCACCTGTCCAGCCCAGATTCCTCATCTTCGCTCTCCCCCGAAGGTCCAGCACCCAACCGCTGGTCGCTCGTCCCGACGCGATCGTTGATCGTGACCCGGGGAAGAGAGGAAGGCAAGTATTCAGGATCGTAAAGTTTGGTGCGGTGGGCAGGTGTCTCTGTGTGCCTGTGATGGTTTGGGTGCTTGGGTTGATGGCGAGATTGAAGGAAAAAGTCGTCATCGCGTTGATTGGAGGCACATGCGGGACGCCGCGATGCCTGAAATCGCCGACTACGATCATCGTCGACTTGATTTTCGCAAATTCGACTCAACGAATGTCATGGAGAGATATAGAGTGAGGCCAGATTCATTGAGTTCTCTTCCAATACGCGGCGACTTAGATTTGGAAGCAAGGACGGGGATCTCTTTGAGAAATCCGTGGCGGATTCGTGTCGCCAGTCGATCCGAAGCACGGTTCTCAAAACGTCGCGTTGTGGATTAACGAAGTTATCGTAGTGAGATGATCCTGCTCATCCCCTTCGGGGTCGATCCGGGGCGTCTGGCGCCTAGTAGCGCGGGGGAATCGGGAACATGAACGGTATTACAATCCTCACCGTCACCAAGGATGCAGACTGGCTGGTAGGCATGAGACCCGCGCTGCATGCGGCCGGTCGAGGGCGGCTTGTCGTGGCGGACTCTGTCCAAGAGGCCGATCGGCTGCTGGAATTCGCGAAGCCGCGGTTCATCGTCGTCGACTGGGAGAACTCTCGTTGTCCCTCCGAAGAGCTTGCGGCTCTGCTGTGGAAGAACTCGATTCAGTCTCGGCCCGCTCTCGTGATGATCGTGGCCCACGACTATCGAGTGGACGAGGCGACGCAGCTTTTCCAGCTCGGCGTCGACGAGTACATCAGCGCCTCGGATCATGGCGATGCGCTGGTGACGATTCTCAAATCCCACAAGCCCCGAAACGCCGGCGCAGACCAGGCTGATCGGGCTCACGCAAGCGTCAACGAAGCGGCCAACGGACGCCTCGGCGCGTTCGACCCCGTGGGTCTGCTGCACTAAGCGCGATCCGACGAACCAAACTCAACAAGAAGGCCCGGCCGAAATCGGCCGGGCCTTCTTGTTTGAGTGACGGTCTCCGATCGAGGCGTCAGTGCCCGCCGCCTGCTGGCGCACCCGTGGGGATGGGGCCGGAATGGACGGAGGCGGGTGAGCGGTCGAGGCCCAGTGGGGCTCGCCCAGCCTTCACTTCATCGAGCCGTCGGCCGTACTTCTCGTACAGTTCGGTGTGTCGGCTTTCCGGCGTGACAGGCTTGCCGTCGATGAAGAGCAGTTGAACGCCGGTCGTCGGTTGCAGCACATGGCCTGAGGTCACGACGACGTTGGCGCGCTTGCCCGGTTCGAGCGTCCCCAACTGGTCGGCGATCCCCAGAATCTGTGCCGGGTAGAGCGTGACCGCCTTCAACCCTTCCTCCTCGGGGAGTCCGAACGCAACGGCGGTCGCCGCCTCGTAGGGAAGCAGCCGAGAGTTGCGCGGAGAGGATGCACCCGGCGCGGACCGGATGGCGAAGGGGACGCCGGCAGCCTGCAACTTGGCCGGGTTGGCGTAGGGGGCGTCATACGGGTCGTACTCCCTCGCCGGGAAGTTCAACGTGCCGGCGACGATGACCGGAACGCCCGCCTTCTTGATCTCGTCGGCGACCTTCCAGGCGTCGCCGGCTCCTGAAAGAGCCGCCTTGAGCTTGAGTTCCTTGATGAGCGCCAGGGCGTCCAGGATCTCAACCCGGTCCTCGGCGTGGAGGATCACCAGCTTCTCGCCCTTGGCGTAGGGGGCGAGAGCCTCCATCCTCGGGTCGACCTTGGGCGTGGACAGGTTCTTGGAGCGGGCCTCGGCGACGACCTCGCTATATCGCTTGGCCTTGAGGAACTGCTGCTTCAAGGCCTCCAGCAACTCCTTGCGGCGTGCGTTCGGGTCGGCGTTGTCGCCGCCGCCGGGACCTCCCGGGCCACCCTGCCTGGGCTGGCTGCCAAGCGGCCGGTGAACGTGGCGCGGGATGTTGACCGAGAGCGCGGCCGGGTCGATGAACGCCATCTCACGGGGCACCCAGCCGTTGAAGTTGGCGACGGCCGCCTGGCCGGAGATCGTCCCGCCGGAGGGCTCGACGAGCCCGGCGAGCACGCCGTTGGCCCGCGTGACGGCCACGTGGGCGCTGTCGGTCCTGAGGGCGGAGGCGGCGTGCAACTCGGGCTCGTAGCGACCGGCGTCGGCGAAATCGAGCGTCTCGTTGAGGCTGCCGATTTCCGCCAGCCCGACGCTCGTCCCCGCATCGATCAGACCCGGCCAGATGTCGAGTCCGCGCACGTCGATGGTTTGCGCCTCGGGCGGAATGGGAGTTCCGGCCGGTCCGACCGCGGCTATCTTGCCGCCGACGATGGCGAGCACGCCTCCCGGAATCGCGGGTCCGCTGACGGGATGCAGCGTACCGCCGACGAGTGCGTAGGCGTCCTTGGGCTGGGGCGTGAAAGTCAGGCTCGGATTGCGGGAAGCCTCGGGGGCCTGCGGCATCCGCGAGTGATCGCCGGGCCGCGAGACGAACTTGCCGTCGACGAGAGGCTGGCGCTGAAAGTAGACCTCACCTTCGATGATCGACATCTCGCATCGTGAGAAGGCATCGAACGGATGCCCGTTGAAGATGGCGACGTCGCCGTCCTTGCCGACCTCCAGCGAGCCGATCTGGTCCTCTCGACCCAGTTCGAGCGCCGGGTTCAGCGTGACGAACGCGAGAGCCTGCTCCTCGCTCGCACCGCCGTACTTCACCATCTTGGCGGCTTCGTGGTAGAGGTGGCGGATCAGCTCTTCGCTGTCGCTCTTGATGCTGACGGCCACGCCTGCGCGACTCATCAGCATCGCGTTGAACGGGATGGCGTCGTAGGCCTCGATCTTGTAGGCCCACCAGTCGGAGAATGTCGATGCGTGCGCGCCGTGGGCGGCGATCTCCGGAGCGACCTTGTACCCCTCCAGGACGTGCTGAAGCGACTGCACGCGGACGCCGTAGCGCTCGGTCGTCCGGAGCAGCATCAGGATCTCGTCCGCCCGATAGCAGTGGCTGTTGATCTTGATGGAACCGTCAAGGATCCGTTCCAGGGCTTCCAGTCGGAAATCGCGGCGAGGAGGCGGGCCGGCCTTCTCGCCCTCGGTCGCCACCTTCTCGTTGTAGAGCCGCCAGGCTTTCTTGTAGGCGAGCGCTTCCTCGAAGGCGCCCGCGATGACGGCCTCGACGCCCATTCGGGTGTTCGGGAACCGGCCCGTCGACCGCGTGACGTTCTCGCCGAGGGCGAATTTCACCCCCTGCATCCCTTCCCGGATGATGAGGTCGCGGCCGGGCAGGCCGTACTTGAGCTTGATGACGGCGTCCTGACCGCCGATCGTGTTCGCCGACCCGTGGAGTACGCGAGCGGTCGTCGTCCCACCGGCGAGGGCTCGGAAGATCGAGACGTCGTCGCCCGTGATGACGTCCTTCACGCGGACGTCTGGGACGACGGACAGAGTCCCCTCGTTGACGGCTCCCTGCACGGCGATGTGCGAGTGGGTGTCGATGGCTCCGGGGGCTGCGACCATCCCCTCACCGTCGATCACCGCGATGCCCTCGGCGGCGGTCACGTCGGGGCCGATCGCCTTGATCTTGCCCTTCTCGATCAGGATCGAGCCCTTGGGGATCGTCCCCTTCGTTCCCGTCAGGATGACGACGTTCTTGATGAGGACGTCGCCGCCCGTCTTGATCTGGGGCTTGCGGTTGGAATCCAACTCGGCCGCGACGTCGACGAACGGCGGGGGAGGGGGCTCCTTCGCCTTCTCATCCTTCTTCTCTTCGGGCTTCTTGTCGTCGGCCTTTTCGTCCTTGGCCGGTTCGTCCTTCTTCTCCTCTGGCTTGGCCTCAGTGGCCTCTTCGGCTTCGCCGGCCGGACGGGGGCGACCGCCGCGGGCTCCTGGACCGCCGGGACCGCCGGGGCCTCCGGGGCCGCGTCGGCCGAGCATCCGTCCCTCGCCGCCCGCGGGCTGTTCGTCGGCCTTGACCTCGAACTTGCGGCCGTTGATGAAGGTGTACTTGACCTTGGCCTTCTCGTCCTGGAACGGGGCTGAGAAGACGACGACGTGAGCGAGTTTGCCAGGCTCCAGCGTTCCCAACCGGCGATCGAGGCCCACGAGCTTCGCGGCCTCGACGGTCAAGGCCGCGAGCGCCTGGTCGGCGGTAAGGCCCTGAGCGATGAGCGCCCGGAGACGGGCGGGGACGTTCTCGATTCGGTCGACGCCCTCGGTTCCGATTGCGAACGGCACGCCCTCCTTGGCGAGCAGGGCGGCGGTGGCGACCTGAGCCTTCCAGTGGTCGAGGTACTCGGCATGGACTCGGAGTGGATCGTCGCGCTGAGCGTCGGGACGCTTGCGATACTCGTCCTCAGTGGGGACCTTGGGTTCCTCGGGGAAGTCGAGTCGCAGGACGACGGGGGTCTTTTCCGCCTTCAGTCGGTCGACGACCTTGTAAGCTTCGCGTCCGCCGACGATCACGGCCGTCGTGCCGAACTCCTGGGCCAGGTCGAGGGCACGGTGGATTTCATCGCGAGTCTCAGCCTGCCACCACACGGGGATCGACTTGGCGCGGGCGTTGGCGAGAACGTCGAGCGCCGGGTCGTCGGGCACGGGCTCCCCGCCGTGGGCCTTCTCATAAGCCATCCGTTTCTGATGGTGTTCGGCATCGCTCATCGCCTGCCGGAGGTGGGACACCGAACCCATGAGGACGCGTGGGTAAGGATTCTCCGAGGCCCCATCACGGCCGCCGAAGCCTCGTCCGCGAAAGCCGGCCGGAGGGGCGCCGGGCGTGTTCTGGCCTGTTCCCGCGGAGGGCTCCTGCGGCGGAGCCACCTGGATGTGCAGCGCGACGGGCGACTTGAGCAGCGCGTCGCGACGGGGGAGGCCGGAAAGGCTCACCACGGCGCTGCGGCCGGTCGCGATCGCACCCGCCGGCGCGGTGAGCATGTCCGTGAAGCCCAGGCGACGTCGCGGGTCGGCCAGCGCGTCGTTGAGGTCGAGGGCGTCGGCGACCTGGAATTCAGGCGTCAGTCCCTTGCGGTTGTCAGTCGGGGTGACGGCGAGGGTCGTCTCCGAGAGATCGACGGGGCGGCCCCGACCGGTGGTCGATCGTTCGACGCCCGCCTTCTGGCCGGCCGTTGTGTAGACGTCGATGAAGCCCGGGTAGACGATCAGACCCTTGCCGTCGACGATCTCGGCGTCGAACGGGACGGTCACCTCGGCGGCGGGACCGGCGGCTTCGATCAGGCCGCCTCGGATCACCAGCACGCCGTCGTCGACCACTTTGCCAGGGGCGATGAAGAGCTTGGCGCCTTTCACGGCGAAGGCGGCGGGGTAGTTCGGGTCGTCGTCGGCAAGCGACGCGGGAGCGATCGTCGAGAGCAGGAGGATCGGCAGAAGCAGTAATCGACCGACGCGGAAATGCGGACTCGATCGCGGACGAGAGGCCCCGATAGATGGGTCGTTCATGGATGTCCTCTTCAGAAATGCGGCTCGGGACGTCGTTCCCTGGCGATCGCAGCATCATAGTCGAACCCGCCCGCTCGACGCCATCGTTCAGGGTTTTCGATCAGCCCCAGGATGCGCCGGTGGAATCGAGTCGGGCGGAGCGTTGCTCACGTCCGCCGGGCGCGGCAGACTTGTCGAAAGCGTCCGCGTGGGCCGGGGATTTCCGTGGCCCAGGGCGTCGAGCCATCCTCAGGAGTCTGTCCGCCATGAGAAGACGTTCGATCCGAACTCTCGCCGCAGTCCTGATCCTCGTCGCCGCAGCCTCGGCGATTCGGGCGCAGACTCCGGCCGACTTCGCGCAGACAGGCGCGTACATCGCCTCGCTCCAGAACAAGGACGGCGGCTTCGGCTCCGCGCCGGGACAAGCCTCGACGCTGGGCTCGACAAGTTCGGCCCTGCGGATTCTGAAGTACGTCGGCGGTTCGGTCCCGGACGTCCTCAACTGCATCAAGTACGTGAAGTCCTGCCAGGTCGACGGCGGCTTCGCCCCGACGCCCGGCGGCAAGGCGGACTCGCTGACGACTTCGACAGGTCTGCTCGCCGCGGCTGAACTCAAGATCGTCGACAAGCCGCTCGTCGACTCCGCCATCGCCTACTTTCATGAGCATGCGAAGGAGGATGAGCAGGTCCGGATGGCGGTCGCCGCGATGGAGGCCGTCGACAGCCTATCGCCGGACTCCCCGCGTTGGATGGAGCAGATCCAGAAGCTGGGGAACCCTGACGGAACGTTCCGCGAGGGGCCCGGCCAGGCGTTCGCGGCCGGAACCGTCGCGGCGACCTTGCTTCGCGCGGGGGGCAGCCTGGTCAATCGCGACGCCGCCGTTTCCGCGATGAAGGCCGGACAGCAGGCCGACGGCGGTTGGTCCAAGGACGGCGGCCCATCGGATCTTGGCAGCTCGTATCGAATCATGCGGGCGCTTTACATGCTCAAGGAGAAGCCCGATCTCGACCGCCTTCGGTCGTTCATCGCCCGCTGCCGCAAGTCGGACGGGACCTATTCGACTACGCCCGACGGGCAGGGCAATCTCGGTGGGACGTACTTCGCATCGATCCTCACCAACTGGTCGCGCAAGCTCGACGGCGAGCCGCCCATCGTCGAGACCGCCGGGTTCGTTCCGCTCTTCAACGGCCGAGACCTCACGGGCTGGGAAGGCGACACGACTGTCTGGTCAGCGCGTGACGGCATGATCGTCGGCAAGTCGAACGGTTTGAAGAACAACGTCTTCCTGGCGACGAAGGAATCGTACCGCGACTTCGTCCTTTCGCTCAGCTTTCGGGTGATCGACGGGAAGGGGAACACGGGCGTCCAGTTTCGGAGCGTGCGGATCCCGGGCACAGAGATGTCCGGCTACCAGGCCGACATCGGCGAGGGGTACTGGGGGAGCCTCTATGACGAGTCGAGGCGCAAGAAGACGCTTGTGACGGCTTCGAAGGAGGCGCTTGAGAAGCTCAACAAGAAGGACTGGAACCAGTACGTCATCCGGGCGTTCGGCGACAAGATCACGACTTACCTCAACGGCGTCACCTCGGTCTCCTACACCGAGACCGACCCGACGGTGGCCCGCGACGGCCTGATCGCCTTGCAGGTCCACTCCGGCGGGCCGATGGAGGTGCAGTTCAAGGACGTGATGATTCAACGCGTCCCGTCGCCTGGCGTCTGGGCCGATCCGAAGGCGGCCGGCTTCCACCTCCGAACCGTCGCGACGCCTGAAGGCGATCGTAAGTACACGGTCTACGTGCCCCAGGGTTACGACGAATCGAAGACTTACCCCGGGGTCCTCTTTCTCCACGGCGCCGGCGAGCGTGGCGAGGATGGGACGATCCCCTCGCAGGTCGGCCTCGGGCCGGCGATCGTCCATCGCGGCGGAATCCCGGCGGTCGTGGTGTTTCCTCAGGCCCGGAAGACCTGGCAGTCGGACTCCGACGACGCCAAGGCCGCGCTCCAGGCGCTCGACGACGTGATGAAGGCTTACAAGGTCGACCCCGCGAGGATCGTCGTGACGGGTCTCTCTATGGGGGGGATGGGGACATGGAGCATTGGCGGCCAGAACCCTCAAAAGTTCGCTGCAGCCGTGCCGATCTGCGGGCCTGGCAAGCCTGAGGACGTCGTCAATCTTCTGAAGACCCCCATGCGGGCGTTTGTCGGCGACGACGACTCGCCCAAGCTTCACCTCGGCCTGCGAATGAATATCGAGGCCTTTCGTAACGCGGGGGGGCACCCTGGTTACACCGAGTATCGCAACGTCCCGCACAACAGCTGGGACCGCGCCTACAACGATCCCGAAACGATCGACTGGATGCTCACGCAGAAGCGACCCTGACGGGACCCCGGGAGGGCCTGCGAGGTCAGGGATTGACCTCGCGGCCCGACCAGCGGCCGAGGGAATCGGCCTCATACTTCCAGCGATGCTGAGGGGAGCCCTGAAGCTCCAGATGATCGACTTCGATCGCCGTGAGGATCATCAGGCAGAACGAGTCAACGGGGCGGGACGGGTCGGGCGCGGTGGTGGGGAAGCGGATCGAGAGGTTGCGTGGTTCTCCGGGCGTCGGCCAGGTGAAGCTGAGTCGCGTCTCATCGCTCAACTCAGCCCAGAGGTCTTCCCGCGCCTGACGCAGTTCGGGCTCAATCGATGCCTCGTCGACGAGGGCCAGGTAGCCTGCGAGGCGGAACTGTTCGCGGGTCTCCGGGAAGTACCAGCAGATCTCGCCGTAAGGATGGGCCTCGATTTCGGCGTGCTTGGCGCTTCGGCCGTCGGTGGTGAAGATCAGCTTCCGGGCGTCGTCGAGAAAGCCGCGGAAGACTACGGTGCGGATCGCGGGCCGGCCGTCGGAGCGAACCGTCGCCAACTGCACGAGTCGAAGCTCGGGGCGGTTCCGGTTGCGGTGCAGCGCCAGGTCGAGAGAAGGCCGCCAGATCTCCGCGGGCATGGGCCGACCCTCCTCAGCGAGGGGATGTGACGATCGAGGCCCGTCTGAGCAAGATCAGACGGGTGACCAACCTTCGGCAAGGCCGCCGCCGGCCGCCGGGTCGGCCGCGGCTTTCATTGCATCGTGGACGACCGTTTCCAGGACGTTGATGTACTCCAGGAAGCGGCGTCGGCCTCTCTCCGTGACCCGGCAGAGCGTTTGGGGCCGTTTCTTGTGGAAGCCCTTCCAGATCTCGACGAAGCCGGCCTCATGAAGGATCTGCAGGTGCCGGCTGAGATTGCCGTCGGTGAGCTGGCAGAGATCCTTCAGGTCTCCGAAGACGAGCCCGCGCGAGTGCGTCACCAGCGAGGTCATGATCCCCAGCCGCGCCTTTTCGTGGAAGATCCGTTCCAGCCCTTCGTAGGCGAATCGGCCGGTCGGCTCGTCGGGCCGGACGTCAGGCTGCGTCATGGGAGTCGCTCTCCAGGGTCCGATGGAGGATGGCGGCCGCCAGGAATTGCCCCACACTGAAGGGAAGTCCCATGGCGATCGGGTTCATGGCCCATTCGCCCTGAGCGGCGGCCAGAGTCGCCAGCCCGGTCAACCCATAGAAGACCGCAACCAGCAGCATCGGACGGGGCAGCAATCGCGACGTGGCGAAAATGCCCAGACTGTAAAAGATCTGCCAGAGACCCGGCAGAATCCAGACCAGCGTTGGGCAAGACCTCGCGATGACGAGGGTCGTCAGTCCTCCCGCCGCCAGGCACGGGGAAAACTGCTCCATCGCCAGAGCCGTCTGCTCGCGGGTGAGCGAGGAGTCGGAGGATCTCGCGTGGATCAGCATCTCGGCCACCGCCGATGCGCCGCTGACGACCGCCGCCCCGATCCAGAGCGTCAGGTACGCCGGATAGTTCTGCACCGGGTCCTTAACGGCTATCGCCTGCACCGTCGCGGCCGTCAGCGCCACGGCGCCGGAGAACGCTGCGGGGACCGCGCGATAACCTCGGAACACCTCGGTCCGCGCCATCTGCGTGCGGATCTCAGTGATCTGCACTAACGCTTCTTCGAGTTCCATTGGGCCTCTTCCGAGGGGCGCCCTCGACGTTCTCTTGCACCGGCCGCACCAGCGGCAGGGCTTTGGATTGTAAAGCCGGTTTGGCCTTGCGCCAAGAGCGTCGATGTGGGGCGACCCGGCGATCCGAAGCCGCCCCACTCGAACGGTGCTTACTTGGTGCCCAGGTTTTCGAACAGATAGAGTCCGCTCTTGCCGGGGCAGACGAGATCGATGTCGCCGTCGCCGTCGATGTCCACGGCGTCGACCTGGAGACCGGTCCCGGCCGTGCCGGCGGGGAAGTCCTTGAGAGCCCGACGATCGGGACCCTTTTCAGGAGCGTTCTTGGCCGGTTCGCCCTGGAAGATGACGTGCTTGGTCCAGGCCTTGGCCTTGGGGTCGAACTTGTACCAGGCGACGAGGGAGCCGTCGGTCGCGCCCGGCTCGATCTCGTGGGCGTAGACGCGCTTGCCGCTGATCAGTTCCTCGGCCTTGCCATCGCCGTCGACGTCCGCCCAGAGTTGGGTGTGGACGGAGGCGACGCGCTCGTCGATCGGCATCTTGGTCCAGACGGTCTTACCATCCGGGCCGGTCGACTGCTTGGCCCAGAAGAGGCCGAAGTTGTGGCCCATGCCGTAGACCAACTCAACCTTGCCGTCGCCGTCGAGGTCCTTCGCGGTGATCTGGATGCCGGTGGCGCCGAGGTTCCAGTCGGGGTGCCAGGCCCAGGTGTCGTTGGCGGGGTCGGAAGGCGCTTCAAACCAGCCCTTGGGGGTGAGCAGATCCGTGCGGCCGTCAAGGTTGACGTCGCCCGTGCCGACGCCGTGTCCCGCCGCGGCCGTTCCGAAGTCGTGCTTCTTGAATTCGACGCCCTTGCCGTCGGCCTTCTTCTTGACCTCGTACCAGACGACGACGTTGGTCGAGTTGGGCAGAATGTCGGGAACGCCGTCGCCCGAGAGGTCGACGGCGGCCGCGGCCTCGCTGGGGCCGGGCGTATCGATGAGGTGGTAGGTCCACTTCTCGCCGAGCTTGCCGGGGTTTTCGACCCAGCCGACGTCCTTCGAGAAGTACGCCGCGGTGACGAAGTCCTTGTCGCCATCGCCGTCGGCGTCGATCGGGATCACAGCGAAGTCGTTGAGGTAGGTCCCGGTTCGTGTGACCTCGCGAATCGGGTACTGGGTCCATTCCGGGGCCTTGTACCAGAAGCCGCCGGAGACGATGTCGAGCTTGCAGTCGCCGTCGACGTCCAACGCGCCGGCCGCTTCGAACTCACTGGTCGCGCCGATCGTGTGCTTCTTCCACTTGGGCTCATCGGCGGCGGCGGGCCACGACGCCCAGGCGGCGACGACGGCCGCCAACAGGATCCGTTGCATGAAGATCTCCCTGGCTGGAATGAAGGAAGGGGGCGGGTTCAGACGGTCGGCAGGACCCACGGCTTGCGGTATTCCTTCGTGAGGAACTGGTTCGCCTCGACGTGGTTGGTGATTCGTTCGGCGGCTGGATCCCAGGCGAGCTTCTCCCCCGTCCAGAGCGAGATGTTGCCCAACTCGCCGACGGTGGTCAGACGGTGGCCGTACTCGAAGTTGCAGGAGCAGGTCGCTCGGGTCCGGATGGCGTCGAGCCACTCGCGATGATGACCGACCGAACGGGGAAGGGTTTTGGGCACTTCGGCGATCGTCTTCCCCTTCACCGGGAAGATCTCATGGTGGGTGTAATTGGTAACGAGAGTCGCCTCGGTCCCCTGGAACATCACGCCCGACGGCTTCCCGTCGAAACCGTGGTCGCTGGCGTCGGTCTGGCTCCAGGCGAGGACGAAATGGTCGTCCCCCTTCTGGTATTCGTAGGAGACTTCCAGCGTGTCTGGGGTTTCAGCGTTGTCGTTCGAGGCGTAACGCCCGCCGGTGGCGCAGATGGTCCTGGGGGCGTCGACCTCCATCGACCAGTGGACGAGGTCGAT
Source organism: Paludisphaera rhizosphaerae (assembly GCF_011065895.1). Lineage (NCBI taxonomy): Bacteria > Pseudomonadati > Planctomycetota > Planctomycetia > Isosphaerales > Isosphaeraceae > Paludisphaera > Paludisphaera rhizosphaerae. The sequence continues at coordinate 27,061 of NZ_JAALCR010000016.1, forward strand.
CAGATGGCAGCAAAAGTCGGTAAGGATGCCGCCGCCGTAATCCCAGAACCAGCGCCAGTTGAAGGTGAAGCGGTTGGAATTGAACGGCCGCTCGGGGGCGGGGCCGAGCCAGAAATCATAATCGCAGCCGGGGGGCGGAGAGGCGTCGGCGGGGCGGCCCATGCTCTCTCGCGATGCGGCCATCCAGGCTCGGGTCTTGGTGATCTTGCCGAGGGCTCCCGAACGGACGATCTCAACCACCCGGTGGTAATTCTCGGTGGCGTGGATGAGGTTCCCCATCTGCGTGACCCGCTTGTACTTGGCAGCGGCGTCTGCGACCGCCCGTCCTTCGGCCACGCGATGGGAGAGCGGCTTCTCGCAGTAGACGTCCTTGCCCGCCTGGCAGGCCATGATGGTCGGGATCGCGTGCCAGTGGTCGGGCGTCGCGATCACGACGGCGTCAATGTCCTTGCGGTCGAGAACCTTGCGGAAGTCGCCGTAAGTTTCAGGCTTGCCGCCAGCCGCCTCCTTGGCGCGTCGAACGTGAGGTTCGTAGACGTCGCAGACCGCGGCGACCCGAACGTCGGGGAACTCCTTGAAGATGTTCAGAAGGCCGGACCCCATTCCTCCGACCCCGATGAACCCTAACGTGATCGCCTCGTTGGGCGAACCGCTGGGCTTGGGCGCCGCCGGCTCCTCCTGAGCGCTGCTCGACCGTGGAGCCAGACCCGCGGTCGCGGCTCCAAAGGCCGAATAGGCCAGCAACTCCCGCCTTGTCCATCGTTCGGTCATCACCCTCGCCTCCGAGATCGATGGTCCGCCCAGCCCACGCCTGGACCACGGCGGCACCTCAAGCTTCGTACCAGACCCCGGAGCGTTTCTCAAGCATCAACCGAGACACGCGTAAAGTCAGGTGCGCGCTAGACCTTCGCGGCCGTCGAGGATCGGCGAAGACCGAGGCCTTGAAACACCCAAAGACCCCGTGCAACTTTCTGGAGGGGGTTGGCGGGTACGGTACAACCCTCAGGCGCACGAGGCTGCTGAGAGAGTGAGAGAGGAGAGGAGTAGGAATAGCGACTCGTGGACGAAAATCCGAGGAACTATTCTCTTTACCAAGTCGCGATCGACTGGATATGCTACCTCTCCATCATTCGAAAGGCAGCTGAGAAACACCGACAAGCGCCTCGCGGGGCATCTCCTCTTCCCCTGCGACCGCGTTTTGGTCGTCGATGCTCGTATTGTTCATTCACCGAGTGCAGCGAGTCCAGATCACCCCTAAGAAAAACGGGGGGGGCGGAGAGTCGTTGAATGCCCCTTCTTGACGAGCCTCGCGTGGAATCCTACCTATTCCAGTGATGATGCGTCGCATTCTATGGGTGGGGGCCAGCCCTCGTCAAGCGTTCTCATTCAGATTCTCGCCGATTCGGTGCGTCCGTGATTGTTTTGGGCAACACGAAGCATTAACGACGACGCCAGAGAGATCGGGCGTTTTAAGGCAAGGCGGCTTTCATATCGGTGTTATTGGAGTGTGTGCATGTGGCGATTTGCAGCCTGGATGTTCGGTCTGATCTGGGCGGCGGCTTGCGTGGGCGGCTGCTCCGAGGCTTCCGACGTTCCTGCCAGCGCGGGACTCAAGGCGACCGTCTCGGGCGTCGTCGCGGTGAATGGTAAAGCCGTGACGGGAGGAACCCTGGTTTTCAAACCGAACCACGCCGACCCGAGCACGCCGACAGCGACGGCGACGGTCCAGAGCGATGGCAAATATACCGTCGAAACCTTCTCCGGCCCCTGCGAAGTCAGCTATGAAGGGCCCGGCTTCAAGAAAGACGCCGCCGTCGGCAAGGGGACTCGAACGATCTTTCTCGAAGAAGGCGAGAACACGTCCGACCTCGATTTCTGATTCTCGAGACCGTCAGATCCTTCCGCGATCGATCCTTGCGTCCGTTCTCCGCCACCCGTTTTGAGGAACCTCGATGAGACTGAGATTTGCAGCCGCCCTTCTCGGGGCCATGCTTCCCCTGGCCGTTCCCGCCGCCTTCGCGATGGCCGACGACCGCCCGGCCGACGCGATCCTGAAGGATCTGGACGCTCTCGAACGTCCCAAGCTCGACCCGGAGCAGCGTCGGGACGAGGCCGCTGTCGCCGCCTACTACCAGGCCGGCCAGAAGTACAGCCAGGAACGCTCGCGGCTGACCGTCGAACTCTTGAAGTCTCAGGCCGACCATCCCCGACTCCCCGGCCTCCTCATGGAGCGGTGGGGGAATCCCATGATTTCGTTGACGGTCACCCCGGAAGCCCTGATCAAGGAGGTCGATCAGGTTCTGGCGACCTTCAACGACGAGCAACTCAAACGGGCCGGCAATTTCGTCAAGGCTCGCGCCGCGCTTCAGATTCACAAGGACGATCCTGCCGCCGCGCTCGCGGCCGTCGACGAGTTCATCAACGCTGTTCCTCAGGATCAGCGGGCCGCCGGGCTGCTCTACGCGATCAGCCGCGGCCTGAAGGACGAGGCGAAACAGGCCGAGATCGAGGACCGAATCCTCAAGGACTTCCCCAACGCCTCGGTCGTCAGGTCGATCCAGGGCGTTCGGAAGCAGCGCGAGTCGATCGGCAAGCCCTTCGCTCTTGAGTTCACCGATGCGATCAACGGGAGCAACGTCTCGATTGCGGGCCTCAAGGGGAAGGTCGTGGTGATCGACTTCTGGGCCACCTGGTGCGGCCCTTGCGTCGCCGAGATGCCCCGCATGAAGAAGCTCTACGCCGAGTACAAGGACAAGGGCGTCGAGTTCCTCGGCGTCAGCCTCGATCAGCCCGAAGACAAGGGCGGCCTGAAGGCGCTCAAGGAATACGTCGCCAAGAACGAGATCGCCTGGCCGCAGTACTACCAGGGGAACTACTGGCAGAGCGAATTCAGCTCGTCATGGGGAATCAACGCGATTCCGGCTCTCTTCGTCGTCGACAAGGACGGGAACCTCGCCTCCGTCGAGGCTCGCCACCGGCTTGAGGCGTTGATTCCCGAACTCCTGGCCAAGGGAACGACCCCGACTCCCTGACTTTCGGCCGATCAACGAGCGGCGATATTTGAAGTTCATTTGAGGAAGTTATGCTTGGGGAGGCCGAATCGATATGCTACGATGTCTCCCCAGGCTGACTTCCTCCCTCTCCCTTCTCAGCTTTGGCTCAGGGCTCTGCTCGGGGTCGGGATTGATATCCTTCGAGCTGAGACGCTGCCGTCTGCTCGCCGCCTTCTCTCACTTTGACAAGGCCCGCACCGTTCTTGACCATCCTGGCGGCTCTCCGTCGTTCTTCATGCGACTCAGACCGCTGATCTTAGGCAACCCCGTCTATCTTCACGAACCGCGTCACGAGCTTGACCTCGGCGTGCGGCGCTCGTCGAGTTCGTCCTATCCCATCGTCCGTCCCCGTTGGAGAGGCTAGAGATGAGTATCGTTCCCTCGGTTCGACGCCCGGCTCCCCGTCGGGAGGCGTTCACCCTGATCGAATTGCTCGTGGTCATCGCGATTATCGCCGTGCTGATCGCTCTATTGCTGCCGGCCGTGCAGTCGGCCCGCGAAGCCGCACGTCGCGCTCAGTGCGTCAACAACATGAAGCAGCTCGGCCTCGGCATCATGAACTTTGAGAGCACCTTCGGCACCCTGCCGGCGGTGAACGCCGTCTATCGCATCGCGGCCGGCGCCCCGCTCATCATGGACAACACGGGCGGCATCTCCACCACGATTCCCGTGATCACCAGCCAGGTCGGCGGCTGGGCCATCCAGACCGTGGATTACATCGAGCAAGGCAACCTGCTGAACGATATCAAGGCGTCCCAAGCTTCGACCGACGTCGTGCCGCGTATGAACACGGTCTATACGACTTCGGTGGCGGTCTATCTCTGCCCGTCGGACGGCAACAATACGAAGGGCTACAACGTCACCAGCGGGACGATCACGAACAACTACAAGATGATCAACTACATTGCCTCCACGGGCAATGACGAATGGGCTCAGACGCTCAACGGGACGACTCTTCAGTTCGGCAACGCTCGCAACGGCATGTTTCCCCGCATGAACCGCGGCGGTACCACGAGCCCGCCGCCCTTCGTGACGATTGCCAGCGTCACCGACGGCATGAGCAACACGATCGCTCTGGGCGAACGTCCCGTCATCACCGGACAGGAATACAAGTCGGTGTGGTACTACGGCTACATGGAGGCTGTGGGAAGCCTCGCCGTGCCCGTCCCCACGGGCAGCTACACCTTCCGGGCGTGCACTCTGCCGATGCCTTACAAGTATGAGTCGGACCTGGGGACCACCACGGCCAAGACCTGCGCCTCGGGCCACATGTGGAGCAACCACCCGGGCGGCTCGAACTGGCTGTTCGGCGACGGCTCCGTGCGGTTCATGAAGTACTCGATGAGCCTGAACACGCTGGCGGCTCTCTCGAGCCGGAACGGCGGCGAGGTGATCTCGTCCGACGCGTATTGAGCCGCTTCGCAGTTTGAGGCGATGAAAAAAGAGCCCCGGGTCGCGACCTTCATCGCGGCCCGGGGCTTTGTCATTTTCAGTCGGTCGACGGCGATCAACCGAACTCGCGGTCGCGGATGATGCCCGGCTGCGGGATCGGGTACTTGCCGTTGGGGAGCGTCTGAAGCGGGGCGGCCCCGTTCATGGTCCAGCGCTCGAGTTCCGGCGCGAACTCGTGGGTGCAGTTGAGCATGTCGTCGAAGGTGATGGTCTCGCCGGTGTGGGCGGCCATTCGACCCATCGACGTCACCAGGCTGGCCTCGACGCCCCGCTTGACCTCGTTGTACGGGTGGTCGGTGCGGATAGCCTCGATCAGGTGGTCCCACTCAAGCTGGTAGGGGTTGGGCTCGGGCTGGGGGAAGGCCCAGATGAGGTCCTTCTTGGAGCCGATCTTCTGGCCCTTGTAGATGCGGCACTTGGCCGGCGAGTGGGCCGCCGTGGAGATCACGGCTGAATTCTTCGAACCGTGGGCGTAGCTGGCGAACTCCGACTTGCAGCCGTCGATATTACGGCCTTCCAGGAAGAACTTGGAGCCGTCCTCGAAGGTGTACTCGACCGAGTAGGTGTCGAAGTTCTGGTCGATGCAGTCGCCGCGGTAGGTCCGGGCGCCGCTGGCCTGGGCCTTGACCGGCCACGCGTCCTTCACCCAGCAGCACTCGTCGATGTTGTGGATGAGGAAGTCGCTGTAGCAGCCGCCGCTAGCCCACAGGAACCCGTGGAACTTGCGGATCTGGTAGAGCAGCTCGCTGATGTCGTTCGGCTTGGGCTGAACGAAGGCCGAGCCGACCGGGCCGGTCTGGCGGTAGGCCCGCATCGTGATGATGTCGCCGATCTCGCCGGCGCGGACCCGCTCGATCAACTCGCCGCGCGCCTTGCAGTGGCGGCACATCAGGCCGACGCCGACCTTCAGGTTCTTGGCAGCGGCCTTCTCGCCGAGTTCAAGCATCCGCTTGGAGGTGGGGCCGTCGACGGTGACGGGCTTCTCCATGAAGACGTTGACGCCCTTCTCGATGGCGTAGCCGAAGTGGAGCCAGCGGAAGGCCGGCGGGGTGGCGAAGATCGCAACGTCGCCGGGCTTGAGGCAGTCGATCGCCTTCTTGTAGGCGTCGAAGCCCAGGAATCGCCGTTCCTTGGGAACGTCGAGCTGCTTGGTCTCCTTGAATTCCTTGTCCAGCTGGTCGTAGCTGTTCTCCAACTTGTCGTTGAAGACGTCGGCCATGGCCACGAGCTTGATCGGGCCGCTGGTGGTCTTCAGGGCGTTCTCGGCCGCCCCGGTTCCCCGGCCGCCGGCCCCGATGAGAGCCACCTGGATCGTGTTGTCCTCGCCGGCATGGACGAGAGGGGTCGCGGCTTGCGCGACCGACACGGCCGCGGCGACGGCGCCGCCGGTCTTGATGAAGTCGCGGCGCGAAGCGCCGGCCTTGGGGTCTGTCATGGCTCGCTCCTGGGGGGGCTGTGTGCGGTTGGGAGGACTTCCGAGGTCAGCCGACCGATCGTCGCGTCCAGCCTCTCGCTCGACCCTTCGGCCGCAAGATGACCGATGCACGCGACGGGGAGGGATGGTGCTTGGCTCCGATTCGGGACTCCAGCACGGAGGAAAGCGACGGCCGAGAGGAGGGGCCGCACCGACTCCTGAACCCACAAGCGAGGTCGGGTTCCACTGCCGGCGTGCAAGGGCCCAGACCCTTCGACACGCCTGGATCATAACGCTCCACGTTCCTCGCACCAAAGGAATTCGGCGCTTTTCGGCCGCGTCGCGACCCGTGATGTTGAAACCCCCCGAGGAGAATGGATTCTGTTATCTTAGCGTCCTAACACGCCCCCCACCCTTTCGACGGAAGCGGGCGGCGATGGAGGAACGGCATGGCGACGGCGACCCAGGAAGTTCTCACGACCAGAAATCCGGCGACCGGCGAACCGGTGGGGCGAGTTGTCGCGACCGCTCCCGACGAGGTCGCGCGGGTCGTCGCCCTCGCTCGTGAGGCTCAATCGAAGTGGGTCGCTCGCCCATTGTCGGAGCGTCTCGCCTTTCTGGATCGCTGGCGGGCCGTTCTCAACCGCGACGCTGAGACTCTCGCCGACCTGATCCGGAGCGAGGTGGGGAAACCGACCATCGAAGCGATGGCCGCCGAGGTCGTGCCGACTCTGGACGCCCTCCGTTGGACCTCGCGCAATGCACGGTCTGCGCTCGCGGACGAGCGCCTGGGGCCTTCATGGCAGCGGATGCTGCTGATGCCGACAGGTCGACTTCGATGGGCGCCCGTCGGCCTCGTCGGGATGATCGGGACCTGGAACTATCCGTTGTTTCTCAGCGTTCCGGCGATCGCTCAGGCCCTTGCCGCGGGCTGTGGGATGGTCTGGAAGCCTTCCGAACTGGCGATCGCGACAGGAGAGATCGTTCAGGAGAGCCTGCGAGAGGCCGGCCTCCCCGAGGGCCTTGTCGGTATCGTTCATGGGAGGGGGGACGTCGGCCAGGCTCTCCTTGACGCTCCCATCGACAAGATGCTGTTCACTGGTGGAGTTCCAACGGGTCGGCAGGCGCTTCAGTCGGTTTCTGCCCGAGGAATCCCGGGCGTCGTGGAACTGTCCGGCTTCGATCCCGCGGTGATCCTTCCTGACGCTCCCCTGGAAAGCACGGTGCGGGCCCTGGTCTGGGGAGCGTTCGTCGGCTGCGGCCAGACGTGCGTGGCGGTCAAGCGAATCCTCGTCGTGGGAGACCCCGCGCCCTGGATTCAAGCAATGGCCCAGGCGATCTCGCAACTCCGAGTCGGTGATCCAGCTCGGCCGGATATCGACATCGGCCCGATGATTTCCGAGGCGGCGCGGTCCCGATTCGATCGCACGATCCACGAGACCGTGGAGGCTGGCGCGAGGATCGAGGCAGGGGGCCGTCCGATCGAGGGGAACGGTTCCTTTTATGCTCCAACCCTGCTTTCGGCCAGTTCCCCGGAGCCTGAGCGAACCCTTGAAGGCGTCTTCGGGCCCGTCGTCCTGATCCGAGGAGTCGCGACGATCGACGAGGCGATCGCGGCGGCGAACGGCTCCGAGATGGCTCTGGCAGCCTCGGTCTGGGGCCGGGACCGCTCAATCGCTCGGGCGGTCGCGCGGCGGATCACCGCCGGAACGGTCTCGGTCAACGATGCCGTGACGGCGACGGGAGCAGCGGCCGCTCCCTTCGGCGGCTTCAAGGCCAGCGGTTTCGGCCGGACTCACGGCGTCGTTGGGCTTCGCGAGTTCGCTGCTCCCCAGGTTCTCTTCGAACGAAGAGCGGGCGGTTACCGTCCCCAACTCTTCCCCTACGGCGCTTCGTTCGTCGGACGATTTCTGCGTATTTACCGACGTCTCTTTCACCCTCAGGCCTAGAATGAGCACGGGAGGACACTACCCATGAGCATCCGAACGATTCTCGCCGGGGTTTGCGCGCTTCTCGTCGGCGCCACGTTGACCGCGGCCGTCTATCGTATGGGAGGGACGGCCGGATCCCCGCCCCCCTCTCCGATCGTCACCCCTCCGACGACCACCAACGGGAGCCCGACCGAGATGCCGACTCAAGACGAAGCCCCCAAGCCTGCATCCACAGCCGAGCCGGCTGACGACGTCGTCGCAACGGGCCTTCCGAAAACGGAAGAGGAGTGGCGCAAGAAGCTGACTCCCGAGCAGTACCACGTCGTTCGCGAGAAGGGGACCGAGCGGGCGTTCACCGGCAAATACTGGAATCACAAGGAGGACGGCGTCTACCGCTGCGTCGGCTGCGGCGAGCCCCTCTTTGATTCCAACTCCAAGTTTGACTCCGGTTGCGGCTGGCCGAGCTTCTCCAAGCCGGTCGGCGACGGCAAGGAGATCAAAGAAGCCGTCGACAACAGCCTCTACATGACTCGCACTGAGGTCATGTGCCGGAAGTGCAACGCCCACCTCGGGCACGTCTTCGACGACGGTCCCGCGCCTACGAATCTGCGGTATTGCATCAATTCAGCCTCGATCGACTTCGAGAAGCGGCCGGACTCAGCCAAGAAGTCTGAGGGAGAAGCCGAAAAGAAACCTTGAAAACTGTGTCGCGGCTGAACCTTACGCGCGTTTCCGCCGCTTCGGCTTGTTCGGATGTTTCACAGGCTGTATATTTTCTGTAGAAACAGTCAAACCAGGCGAAGCGGTGACAAACGTGATGAACATGACGCCGGCCGCACAGAAGTTCGTGCTCCACTGGGGCGAGATGGGTCAGGCCTGGGGCATCAATCGAACGATGGCCCAGGTCCACGCCCTGCTGTTCATCGCACCGACCGCGCTGGATGCGGAGGAAATCAGCACCCTCCTGGACGTCAGCCGCTCGAACGTCTCGACGAGCCTTCGCGAGTTGATCACTTGGGGCGTCGTTCGCCGGGTGCACATCATCGGCGACCGCCGCGATCGGTTTGAGGCGCTGAAGGACGTCATGGATACGTTCCGCGTGATCATGGCGGAGCGTCGCCGTCGAGAGATGGACCCGACGATCTCGCTGCTGGAGCATTGCATCAGCGAGGCGAAGGCCGGCGGCGAGGGTGAAGCGTACACCCGCGAGCAGCTTGAGAAGATGCTCGCATTCACTCGCATGGTGACCGACTGGTACGGCCAGATCGAGAATCTGCCGACGCCGGCGATGCTCCGTCTCTTCCGAGGCGGGACCGTGATCGCGAAGCTCTTCTCGCGATCCGGGAAGAACGGCAAACCGGGATTCGACCCCGCTGACTCGGCGGAAGCCTGGGATGAGGACGAAGCCAGCTCCCCCGGCAAGTGATCGTCTCGCCTAGAAGGGCGTCTCCGATCGGGGCGTTTCCGGCTTCTGAGCGGGAGCTTCAGCCTTTGGGGCCGGCGTCGAAGTCGTAGTCTCGGCGGGCTGAAAGCTCGCGGCCGGCTTCTTCGCGGTCGCCTTTGCGGCTTCGGCTTCCTGTTTCTTGTGGCTTTCGAGGGCCTCGGCGAAGGCTCGGGATGCGTCGTTGTTGAGATAGCCGTCGATGAGTCCTTGCAGCTCGTCGAACACGGCCTGAAGGTGCCGCGTAAGGACGGTGGTCTTGGACGTTTCGTAAGACAGCTTCGTCGCTTCTTCCTTCAACTTCTTGACCGCGTCCGTGAAGGAGGGAGGCGGCGGCAGCAGGTCGTATTGCTTCAGGAGTTCCTGAAGGCCCGTCCAGTCGTCGCCCTCGACGCGAGACTGCATCAACCGTTCGAGCCTGCCGCGAAGGGCGACCTGATCGACGATCTGGTCGCGCAGGGCGTCGAGCTGGACCTGGTATTTGGAGGCGAGCGGGAGCGGATCGACGGGGATTTCCCGCTCCTCGGAACTCTCTCCCGGCATCATGGGGAACTCGGCCAACGGTTCGGAGTCGCCGGCGAGGAGCCGCAGCTTCACGACTCCGCGCGTCGGACCAAGTTCAACGGCGATGCGGCCGCTGCGGTCGGTCATCCCCACGTCTCGGATCGGGCCGTCGGGGGCGGGGCGTTCGGTGAGGGTGTATCCGGCCGCCGGCCCCTTCGTCGTGCGGTCGATGAACCGCAGGTGGATCGTCGAGTCGCCAGCCTTCATCCCGAGCGCCGCGAGGGTGTTCGGCCGGGCGATGCGCTGGGAGAGCGGGTCGCGGAAGGCGCTCACGATCGCGCAGCGGGCCGTCGAGCCCTCAACCGATTCGGCCGTGAGATAGGTGAAGGCGATTCGGGTGATCCGCACGGAATCGTCGCGCATCGTGACCAATCGAAGGGGGATGAACGTCGTCCCCTTGGCGACGACCGCCCCGAGCGGACTGGCCGGCGGGATCGCCGCCCCTTGCACCTTCAGCAAGGCTCGGCCCCCCTCCTGACCGACGATCAGCGCTGAGGGGTTGAACAGATCGGTGGTGAAGAGGAAGAACGCCCGGGGGGCGTCGAGCGGCGAGGGGACCGCGCGTCGTTGAAGAGGGCCAAGCCAGCGCGTGGCCGTGTCGTACTCCCGGCCGGTGAAAACCAGGTCGGCGTCGGCGGAGTCGACGGAGACCCAGACCAGCCAGACCTTGTCGAACGACGGGTCCAGCCCCTGCAATTCCTCGGCCTTGAGTCGTTCCAGGCCCTGGCCTGCCAAGGGGCTGGGCTTCTCCATTACCTCGATCGACCAGGAAGGACCGACGAACCGTCTGACCATCTCGTGCCAATCGGCGAGCAACCCGCTCCGTCGTCCGGCGTCGAATCGGGCGCCCGGGTCGAAGGCGAGATGAAGCGCGATCCGGTACGGCCGGTTCTCCATGGCCGGAGGAGTCTCTTCCGCCAGGCCGATGGAGAGCGAACCCAGGAGCAGAGCGAGGCCCGCGAGAATCGTTCGCATTACCAGGGATCCTTGGCGAACCACGGGGCGATCTCCCAGGTCTCGATACCTTGATACAGTCGATCGGTCGTCTCGGGAGGCCCTTTGAGCCGCTCACGCCAGGCGTAGCGAGCCGTCACCTGCCAGAGAGGAATCACCGGCAGTTCGTCTCGCAGCTCGCGGTCGATCTGAACGGCCATTCCGCGGGCGCTCGGCCATTCCGCAGCCTGTTCCAGTTGGAGGAGAAGCTGGAGGATTCGCGGACTGGCGGCCGAAGCCAAGGCGTTCGCCGACGGCGGTGCGTCGTAACCGGGACAGATCATCAACCCCGCGTCCAGAACGGGCTCGTCGCAACGGAGAACGCGGTAGGCCATGTCGAAACGTCGACCGGCGCGCAGTTCAGATTCGAGGCGAGCCGGGGCGACGGGGATTGCTTCGACCTCGATGCGGGCCACGCGGAACGCCTCGACGAGGCGGGGAACGACGGCCTCGACCTCGGCGACGGCCGGGTATTCGAGCTTGAGCTTGATTGCGGGAACTCCGAGCTCACCCCTTGCCAGCGAGGCGAGCGCGACGGCCAGAACGAGGTTCGACTCCAGCGGCTTGACTCCCGCCGCGTCGCCCGGGCCGCCGCGAGGAAAGACGCCGTCGGCCGGGCTGTCCAGGTCGGACGGAGATCCCTTGAGGATCGTTTCCTCCAGGAGAGTCCGCCGGTCGAGAGCATAGGAGAGAGCCCGACGGAGCGTCCGGTTTCGCAGGGCCGGCGAGCGACCGTCGAGCGCCAGCACGTGTACTGCCGGTTGCGCGAACGCTCCGACCGATACGCCGGGCGTCGCGGTGAGTTTCACCGCCTGGTCGGGTGGGACGTGGCCGAGAACGGTCACGTCGCCCCGATGGAAGGCCGCGAGAGCCTCCGCTGAGTTGGCGTATCGGAATTCCCGGATTCGACGAATTCGAGTCGGCGATCCGTTCGACGTGTCGCTCGCAAGCCGTAGGTCGAGCGAGCGGTCCGATGCGCTGAAGCAGACGAACGGACCTGAGCCCACGAGCCGCCGTTCCTTGGCCGAGAGGACGACGCGTCCGTCGAACCCCGCGTGAGCCGCGCCGATCGGAGCGTCGAGCCAGAAAGCAGGTTTCAACAGCGGCCGTCGGAGCCGCACCTCGACCTGACGTTCATCGATCGCCTGGACCTTGTCGAGCAGGTCGGCCCAGCGGGCCTGGTACTTGAGAGGGTTGCGGGGGTCGCAGCGGTCGACGAGGGAGCGAGCGACGTCCGTCGCCGAGACGTCGCGCGACCCGTCCGACCAGCGGATCCCTGGCTTCAGCCGGACGACCAGCCTCCGGCCCAGGTCGGTCGACTCCAACGCCTGAGCGAGTTGATCGGGGCGTTCCCCTCGCTTCGCTTCTTCCGAATCGTCGGCGAGGATCGGCCGAAAGAGCAGGGGGGCGACCCGTTCGTCGGACGGCGATCGCGTCCACGGGCCGACCGGGGACGCCACGTCGGTCACGGCCACGTCGAGCGTCGGATCCGTCTCGAACGCCTGGACGTACTGGGCTTCAAGTCCCTCCTGAGTCGGCCAGATTCGCAGGGCTTCGACCAGCGCGTCGAGTTTCTCCGCATTCGATCCGCCGCCGATATTCCCGGCGCGGGCCCTGGCCATCGCCTGGAATTTCTCCCTCAGTTCACGCGCCTGGCGGACGTCCCTGGAAATCTGCTCCAGTTCGTGAAGTAGTCTGCGGCCCTCGGGATAGAGTTCCAGGCCGATGGCGTTCTCGATGCGGCCCGCGTAGGCGGCGGCGATCTGATCCACGAGCCCCGGGTAGTCGGGCTGCTCGGCGTGCAACTGGCGCAGGATGCGAAGGCCCCGCGAAACGTCACCGTCGCCGAGAGCCTGTTTCCCTTCCGCGAAGAGAAGTCCATGCACGTGGTCGGCCAACCCCGGCCACTTCGGGTCGCGCTGCTGGACTCGCAGGTAGAGTTCGAAGGCCCTCGTGTAGTCTCGCGCCTGGCGAAGTCGGTCCCCTTCGGCGAGCAGGATGTCCTCGAAGTATTCGATTTTTTTGATATGCGCACGCTTGATTTTGAAGTCGCGCGTGTCGCCTCGGCCCGTCGAGGCCTCCTGGGAGAGGTGGACGGTGATCTGCGTCTCGGGGCCCGGAGGCTCGTCCTTCTTCGCCTCGTAGGCTTCAAATCGGTTCTTCTCGCCGGGGAGCCCAACGTTCCCCTCCATGGGAATCCTCGTTCCGGAGGCGCGAGCCTTTTCATCGGCGCGCGGGATCGGAGGCAGCGGCCGAGGACTGACGGGTTCGACGAAAATGACCGAATCGTCCTGGAGCGTGATCCGGTCGAAGGGGAACGAGCGGATGAGGTCGCTCGGGAGGACGACGCCCGAGGGACGCGCTGACTCCTGTCCCCTCGCCGTCGCGAGCGTTAGCAACTGAGAGGTCGCCGTTGCTGTGGCGAAGAGGATGAGCAGCCGAGGTCTCTGAACCATCACGGCTTCGCCTCCTGGGATTGGTCCAGGTTCAGGAGTTGAAGGACGCCTCGACCGGACGGCACAAGCACGTCCGGGCCGACGGCGATCAGGCCGCCGACAGGCTGGACGCCCAGGTCGATCGCGGCCGTTTCATGCCCGTCGGCGACCGAGAGCCCGCGCGCATGGCCGGCGCGATCGAGGACCCAGAGAAGCTCGCGCCGAATCAGCGGTGACCCGACGGCCGGTGCGCCCAGCGAGACAGACCAGACGCGCCGGCCGTCGCGTTCGACGAGCGAAACTCCCCCCGAGGCGTCGAAGACGACGACTCGGCCGTCGACGGCGTGGGGGGCGTCGAGCAACGGCGCCGCGAGCTTCCAAACGCCGATCGGACTGAGGTCGCGAGCCGCAAGCGAGCGTACGTCGCCGGCCTCCGTCGCCACCACGACGGCCGAGGCCGTGCAGGCGGGGGCGGCGATGATCTTCTGGTCGAGGGTCGTCTCCGCCTGGACGGCGATCCGGGGCGCTGGCGAACTCTGCACGGCCAGCCGGCGGATTCGGCCGGCGTCGTCGGCCAGGATGATCGAGTCGTCGTCCAGTGGGGCCGGATCAAGCCATCGCCCGACGCGGTCGCGCTCGAATTCCGGGACGAGCGGCTCGGCGGTTGATCTTCCCGTGGACGGGTCGACCAGGTAGGCCCGGCCGTCCTCGGCCGCCACGAACAGAGCGCCCGCCCAGGGGAGAGGCCTTGCCGCCGGAGACGCGGGAAGCTCCGCCTTCAACCAGTCTCCTGGGCTTATGGGATCCGCCGACCAGACCTGGTTTCCGCCAGGGCCGGGGGCGATCAGATCGAGCTTGTCGCCCTCGCGCGACAGGCGGAGCAGGGGGCCGTTCGGAGCGTGGGGATCGCCGGGTTTCGGCAAGAGCGCCGAGGCGAAGCCGCCGCGTTCCAATTCCGTGCGGCTGATTTGAAGACGTCTGCCGGCCTGATCGACGGTTCTCAGATTTTCGCCGTCGTTCTCTGCGACCAAAGGCGACGGCCAGGCGGCGCCCAGGACGGTCTGCCACTCGACCTTGCCGGTCGTCGGGTCGACGCCTCGAAGCGCGACGCCACCGCCCGCCGCCCGGTTCGACAATACGACGCGCTTCGCGGCGGTTTGGATCGGGGCCGAGGCCATTCCCACGTCGCCGAACAGGAATCTCCCGGCGAGCCGACCTCCCTCGGCGTCAACGTCGAACCGACCGGTTCGGCCGGCGGTGATCCAGATCTCGCGTTCGGTCGGGGCGTATCCGAAAGCAGGGCCCGAGGGTTCCGCATCAGGACTGAGCTTGGCGATCGATCGCAGAGGAGTCGCGCTGGAGTAGTCGCCGGCGGCGAAGACTTGCATCCCGCCACGATCGCCGATCGCCCAGACCGACGAGCCCGACGTCGGCGGGGTCGCCCAGGTCCAGCCGGGATTGTCGATCGACTGCACGGCGCGGGGCCTGGCGCCGTCGTCGTCCAGCACCAGAACACGCCAGCGGCCGTCGGCGATCCGGTCGTTCTCCGCGACGATCAGGAACCTTCCCAGTCGAGCCGGTGCGCAGGGGATCGACCCCTCGGCGTGGCCGAGATACTGGACGTCGACGCACGCAAAGGGATCTCGGCTGATCGTGAAGAGGCAGTCCTTCCGGCCCATCATGTAGAGGAATCGCCCCGACTCGTCGCCGACCGGGGTCTGTGCGACCGGAAAGGCCAGATCAATGGCGGCGACGACCTCGCCCGTGCTCAGGGACAACACCACCAGCTTGCCCGACGGGATCGATTGATAGACGTGCTCACCCAGGACGAGCGGGGATGCGTCTACCGGTTCGCCGAGCGGCTGGCGCCAGATGAGCCGGCCGGTGCGGGCGTCTCGTCGCGCCAACTCGTTGCGACGGGCGTCGAACATCAGGACGCTGGGATCGCCGGGGACGGGCGTCGGCGCGAACGGCGAGGCAAGGCCGACCGTCGTCCGCCAGACCGGAGCCCCCGTTCGAGAGTCCAGCGCGTAGGCCGCACCTTCCGCCAGGGCGTAAGCGAGGGCGTCCGGCGGGGGAGCATCCTGGGAGACGTCCGTCCGCGATCGCAGGACCAACGAGGTCGGAGCACCAAGTGGGTCGGGGTCTTCCTCAAGGAGAGCAGGACGCCGACTGGGGTCGACCTTGACCGCCTGACGCATCAGGTCGTTGGCTTTCACCATGCGCTCGACGACGGCCGCGTCGGTCGACAGATCTCCGTACGCTTCCACGAGCGCGTCGCGGGCCTTGTAGACCTGAGCGGCCGACTTCGCATCGAGGCCGCGGTCCATCGCCGTCAAGGTGGCGGCGCGCGTCTCGGCCTTGCGGATCGTGGCTCGGGCCTCGTTGAGCAGGTCGGGGAATCGCGATTTCGTCAGAATGGCCGGCGACATCTCACCGGCGATCTGGGCATGAAGCGCCGCTGCCGATTGGGCTTCGGCCAGCATTTTCGCATCGGCGGCTCGTCGGGCCCGATCCGCCAGTCCCTCCCCGATTCGGACCACCAGATCGCCAAGCTCGGATTTCTCATCGCGGTACTCGGGGAGCTCGCTCGTCTGTTCGAACATCTCGCGGGCGGCTTCCAGGGCCCGCGACCAGGTGGCTCCCGAGATTGTGATGTACTGCCTCACGTTCGCCAGGGCTCGGAGCGTCGTCGCCTTGCCGGCTCGCACGTCTTCCGGATTTTTGGCGAGAAACGCGTCGAACTCGCGAATCGCGGTCAGGTTGTCGCCGTCCTCCATAAGCTCGACGGCGCGGTTGTAGGTGCGGGAGGCGATGGTCTTGTTGATGATCGAATGAAGCCAGAAACCCATGCCGATCAGCGCGGCCAGCAGCGCGACGAGGGCCAGCACCGTCGGCGAGGAAGCGACAACCTCGCGCCCCGGCGGAGCCTCGGCCTCACGGGCCTTTCTCCAGCGATCGCGGAGCCGGGCGAACAGGCCGGACGTCTTCGCTTCCGGCTTGCGGCGAGATGGATTCCCATGGGGCTTCAGGTCGGTCGGCGGGGGGGGCGCTTCGATCTCGAGGTCGGCGAGCAGATCGTCGCGTTCGAAAATCGAGGGTTTCGAATGCGGCGCCGCGGGTAAGACCTTGGCCTCCACGGAAGACGATGCGGGCGGTCCCGACAGGACCTTGGTCGCCTCTTCTCTGGGCTTCGGCTTGCGAGTCCGCACAGGTGCGCGGGAGACAGGCTCAGCGGTCGGCAGGTCGTCGAGGCGCATCACGAAGATGCGGCTGCCGCCGATCTGCAACTCGTCTCCCTGGTGGAGGCTCGCCGAGACGACCCTGCGGCCGTTGATCTCCAGGAACTCGGCGTCGGGAGAGGCGTCGACCTTGAATTTGCTCCCCTTCCAACGGATGCGGCCGTGGACGGGGCAGACGCCCTCACCCTGGACGACGACGTCGCAGGATGGACTCGAACCGAGCAAGGCCGGATGGCTCCGGTCGAGCTCGACGAATCGCACACGGCCGTCGGCGTCGTGGATCTCAAGCGTGGCCATGAGACGTTGGTCCACTCCGCTGTGGGGCGTGACGGGTCATCGGAGCGTCTCCTGCGCGGCGACCTTGAAGTCGTAGCCTTCCCCCTTGGGAACGACCGCGAACCGGGTCGCGCGGATCTCGGCGGGAGTCCGTCCGCGGTAGCGCTGTTCGAGTTCGGCCAGCCGCTGTTCGACGCCCGCCGGGTAGAACTGGAAGACGGTCCCCTCGCCGACGTCGATCCCCGCCTTGCGGAGCAGGGCGATGTCGGAGGCCTTGCGGGCCTTCCCTTCCCAGATGAAGTAAAGCCGTCCTTCGCCGCCGCTGCCCCCGTTGCGACGCGTCGGATTGGGACTGGAGAAGTTGGAGGCGTAGACCAGCAGGTCTTTGCCGGCCACGACGGCCAACTCAACGCCCAGAGCGTCGAGTTGGCGGGCGTATTCCTCGGGCCGTTGGCCCTCGGGGTAAAGGATGCTCCAGCGGTTTTCGCGACTGACGCCGCCGTCGCCCGGACCGAAACCCAGCCCGGGGCCTCCGGAACCCAGCTTCGACGCTCGCTTTCCGGTGGCCACAGCGGAACCGTTGGGCATGGCCGGTCCCACGTCCATCTCGGCAACGGACTTGCCGGCGTCAAGCGCGGCGTCGAGCATCGCTCCGGGGGTCGTCTGGACCGACGGCTGCTCGAACTCGCCGGGAGATTCTTCGTTGTTCGAGGCCATGGGAGCCGCGTCCGCGCCGGGCACGTCGACCTTTTCCGTCGAGCCGGGGGTTCCCTCGGGCGCTCCACCGCCGCCGCCGAAGACCTCGACGATCTGGAGCGGAGACGTGACTCGCGACGCGTATTCCTGGTTTGTGACGAAGATCAAGGCCATCCAGCCGACGACCAGCATTGCACCCAGAATGACGGCCATCAGAAACGACGTCACCCGGTCGTAGGCCGACTCGCCCAGGATGCGGGGGTTGCGGTCGGCGGCGGCCGGTCCTTTTCGAGAGTCGAGCGTGGCTGTCGCGCTCACGGCTTACCTCCTGCGGGGGCGGCGGCGCGAGCGGCGTCGGTCGGCGAGGAGTCGAGCGGTTTGACGGCGTCGTACCAGGCTCGCCAGCGCTCCGCCGCGGCGCGGCGGGCTTCCGGCGGCGAGCCGGCCTCCGGGCCGAAGCCCTCCAGCTTCCGGCTGATCAACTGCAAGCCCTGCCGAGCCGCGACGACGACGCGGTCGTCGCCGTCTTCGAGCGCCGTGATCAGGCTTGGGGCCGCGTCGAGATCCCCGCAGCGGCCGAGGGCCCACGCCGCGACCTCCCGCACTCCAGGGTCGCGCGCCCGGAGCATCCGTCGGAACCGGTCCTTGTGAGGCCGGAGCGCCGTCGGGCCTTGCTTCTGGTAGCGGTCGAGCACCCCGGCGAGCGCCGAGTCGGCGTCGGTGACGCGCGGGTCTTCGAGCACGTCGAGCATCCCCTCGACGGCTCCGTTCATCGGACGGCTGATGATCCGCCCGCCGGCGACCGTCATCGTCGTCAGGTCGCTGGGGAGACCTCTCCCGCCCAGGAGCGTCCCGGAGCCGAGCTTCCGGATGTCGACGCGTTGGATGGTCTTCTTGGTGGACTTGGTGAGGAAGAGCATGGCCCAGACCGTCGTCACATCGTCCGTATAGGGGGAGAAGCTCCAGGAGCCGTCGGGCTTTTGGGACGATCGGATGTAGGCCGCCCCTCGCTGGTACCAGTCGATTTTCCCGATGGCATCGCGGTCGGAGAGAGCTCCGATACGTTCGATACCGTACAGCCCGTAGAAGACGGACTTGCCGAACGACTGGGTGTTCGCGGTGTTAAAGTTGGCGCTGATCCAGTTCATCCCGCGTGCGACCGCCGCGTTGATCTGGGCGGCCGTCGTGACGGGATTGAAATCGGTCCGCGGGCCGGAGTCGTCGACGGGCGTGAGGTAGGGGTTCACTCCCTTGCGGAACCTTCCATAAGCTTCCAACTGGCGGCGACAGATGAGTAGGCTGCCGACGCCCGCGGCGGTCATGGAGACCGTCTCCGGCTCGCCCTGGTCTCGGTGGTAGTTCCAGCTTCCTCCCGGCGCCTGAACCGAGAGGTACCATTGCGCCGCCCGGTCCCAGACGGAAGGGGGAATGTCGACGCCGTTGTTTTCGCACTCCCAGAGGCCGAGTACGGCGTACTGGGAAATGGAAGTGTCGCCGAAGGGACGGGGATCGTAGTCCCAACTGCCGTTGGCTTTTTGTTTGGACATGAGATAGGCGGCGACGGCGTCCAGCATGCTGCCGCGGTCGGCGGCGTCCAGGTTCGCCAGCGCAAGCGCGACGACGCCGGCCTCGTAAATGTCGTACCCGGCGCTTCGGTCGGGTTTGTAACCGCCGCTGACGAACCGCGAGCGGATCTTGTTGAGGCAGGCCGACAGGGCAGGGTCCGTGGGAGGGACCTCAGCCTTGATGAGGCCGAGAGCGATCATGGCCGTCTCGCCCACCTGCTTTCCCGAGTGGACGTTGCGGAGGTACTGGACGCCGGCGATGACCGCCGGATCCTGCTGCTCCGGAGCCGTTGCGCGGACGGAGCCGACCATCGCCGCGACCGCAGCGATGGCGAGGAGTGCTCGTCGAAGTCGGAGGGTCGCGAACATGTTCGTCACCGATAGCCTGAGTCGGCATTTCCGCTTTGCACGAGATTGGTAGTCCTATGATTCTAACGTCGTCCTGGGCCGATGACCTGAGCAGCCTCAACGATTTTCGGAATCGTGCGTTCGGATCATCCGAAGCTTGGGACGCTTACGGCTGGTCAGCCGGTTCACATCCTGATAAAACAGGACGCGTTGGGCGGTCGCGGGCGACGGCCGATGAGGGCCTCGGCGCAATCCTTTGCTGACGATCTCGGTGGCCCCCGCCCCCGACGGCCCACACACCACCTCTCCCACGCCATAATCTCGTTCCCACGCGCTCTGGTTCGTGGGGTCTTCCACTTCGCGCAAACCCGGTCCGCCGAATCGCCGCCCATGCAACCGACCCATTCGGAAGAGAGCGCCGCGCTGTTCAGTGGATACGACGTCGCGGCCTACGACGAGATGTTCGGAACGGAGAACTCCGTTCGGAACCACTACGCCCCGCTCTACGACCGCCTGAACAACCTGGGACCCGCCGAAATCGAGCGGCGTCACAAGGTGGCGGATCTTACGATGCGCAACCAGGGCATCACCTTCACGGTCTACGGCCGCGACCAGGGGGTGGAACGAATCATCCCCTTCGATCCGATACCCCGGCTGATCTCCAGCCAGGAATGGGACCGTATCGACCGCGGGCTCAAACAGCGCGTTCGCGCCCTTAACCTGTTTATACGCGACGTCTACCACAACCGTTCGATCCTGAAGGATCGGATCATCCCCGCCGAGTTGATCTTCGGAGCCTCGGGGTATCGTCGCGATTGCGTCGGCCTGCGGGTTCCCAAGGACATTTACGTCCACGTCTCGGGAATCGACCTGATCCGCGACGCCTCCGGCGAGTATCTCGTTCTGGAGGACAACTGCCGCACCCCCTCGGGCGTCAGCTACGTCCTCAAGAACCGGCAGGTGATGAAGCAGATCTTTCCGTTCCTGTTCGAGGAATACAACGTCCGCCCGGTCGACGACTATACGGACATCCTGCTCTCCGTCCTGCGGAACATCGCCCCCGACGGCTGCGACGATCCCTCGGTCGTCGTGCTGACGCCGGGCATGTACAACTCGGCCTATTACGAACATAGCTTCCTGGCCCGTCAGATGGGCGTCGACCTCGTCGAGGGCCGCGACCTTGTATACGACCGGGGACAGATCTTCCGGCGCACCACGCGAGGGCTGCAACGAGTCGACGTGATCTACCGTCGCCTCGACGACGACTTCCTCGACCCGCTGGCCTTCCGACCGGACAGCATTCTGGGCGTCGCCGGCTTGATGGGGGCTTACCGCGCCGGCAACGTCGGCCTGGCGAACTCCCTCGGAACCGGGGTGGCCGACGACAAGGGGATCTATCCGTTCCTCCCCGACGTCATCAAGTACTACCTCGGCGAGGTGCCCATCCTCAACAACGTCGAGACGTTCCGGCCGCTGATTCCCTCTCACCGCCAGCACATCCTCCAGAACCTCGAGTCGCTGGTGGTGAAGGCGGTGGACGCCTCTGGCGGGTATGGGATGCTCATCGGCCCATCCTCGACCAAGGCTCAGCGAGAAGAGTTCCGCCGCAAGATCGAGGACAATCCACGGGCCTATATCGCCCAGCCGACAATCCAGCTCAGTCGTCATCCCACCTTCGTGGAAGGCCGGCTCGACGGCCGTCACGTGGACCTGAGGCCCTTCGTCCTCTACGGCGAGGAAATCTTCGTCCTGCCTGGCGGTCTGACTCGGGTGGCCCTTCCTAAAGGGAGCCTGGTGGTGAACAGCTCGCAGGGAGGCGGCACCAAGGACACCTGGGTCCTCCACGACTCGGCCGATCATCGCCGGGCGTCGGGGCGGCCGACCGCCGGGGGGAGGGCCTGAGATGCTCAGCCGTGTCGCCGAGAGCCTGTACTGGATGGGGCGATATATCGAGCGGGCCGAGAACGTCGCCCGTCTGCTCGACATCGGCCTGTTCATGGAACTCGACGCCGACGTCGGGCTGGACGAGGGGCTCGGGCCGGTTGAAATCGCGCTCACGATCCTCGCCTGCCGCGACGCATTCCCCATGGAGGTCGGCCCGCCGTCGCGCGAGGCCGTCCTGCGCTTCCTCACGTTCGATCGGAGCAACTCGCAGTCGATCCTCAGCATGATCGCCCGCGCCCGCGAGAACGCCCGAGGAACTCAGGAAGCCATTGGCGTCGACGTCTGGAGCGAGGTCAACCGCCTCTACCTGTTCCTCGGCGGCACGCGCGCCCAGAAGCGGTTTGTTCGCGAACCATCCAGCCTCTTCAACTACATCAAGAACTCATGCCTGCTGATCGACGGCATGATTCAGAACACCTTGCCGCGGGACGAGGTGTTCCATTTTCTGGAGTTGGGTCGGCACCTGGAGCGGATCGACGTACTTTGTCGAATCCTTCGCGCCAAGTGTCCAGGGTTGAGCAAGCCGATCAACGGTGAAGACTCGCCGATGCATCTCGTCCACTGGACGAGTCTGCTGCGAAGCTGCTCCGCCCACGGCCCGTTCCTCCGCTCCGAACGCGAACGCGTCGAGGCGGAAGGGGTCATCCGGTTCCTCGTTCTCGATTCCGACTTCCCCCGATCCATCCGCTACGGGGCCGCTCGCTGCCACGAGTCGCTGGAGGCGATCTCCGGCGGCGACGAGGAAGCGTACGGCTGCGAGGCCGAGCGGATCCTCGGCCGCCTCGAAAGCGACCTGCGCTACCTCGACGTGGCGGAGATTTTCGATCGCGGTCTGCTCCAGTTTCTGGACTCTCTCCAGATCTCGTGCCACCGCGTCAGCGACGAGATCCAGCGCTCCTTCTTCCTGATGTAACCCGAACGACGTCGACGAGCCGAGGGGGCGAATCCCAATGCTGCTCCGCGTTCAGCACGAGACGAAGCTGACCTACTCCAACGACGTCGCCGAGACCGTCTTCGAGGTCCGCATGGGTCCTCCCTCCGAGGAGGATCAGACCTGTCTCGGATACCGTCTGCGGATCACGCCGGCCTCGCCGGTCACCGTCTATCAGGACGGCTTCGGCAACCGCGTCGATCTTTTCAATCTTTACGCCCCTTATCGCGAACTGCTGATCCGTGCGACCAGCGTGGTTAGGACCCATCGCACAGCCGGGGGACCCAGGCTCGCCGAGGTTCCCTTCGAGCCCGAGGCCGAGGAATTCCAGGCCATCGAGGCTCTGGAGTATCGGCTTCCAACCAGTCTCGTCGGCCGCAGCGCTGAGCTGACCAGCTTTGTTGAAAGCATTCCTCAACCGTCCGGCTCGCTGCTGGAAGTCGTCGAGCAGTTGATGTCGGCCACGCGTTCGCGGCTGATCTATGAGAAGAAGGTGACCTCCGCGCGGACGCCGGTCGACGAGGCGCTGGCGCTGGGGAGGGGAGTCTGCCAGGACTTTGCTCACCTGTTCCTCGGCGCATGTCGGGGCTTCGGACTCCCGGCCCGCTATGTCAGCGGCTACATCCACGAGCCTGGCGAGATCGCGACCCATGCCTGGTGTCAGGTCTGGGCCGGTCGGAACGGCTGGGTCGACGTCGACCCGACCCGCGGCGAGATCGTCGGCGACGACTACGTCCGCATCGCCCTAGGTCGCGACTACCTCGACGTTCCTCCCAACCGAGGCATCTACCGCGGACAGTCCGACGAAACGATCAACGTCGCGGTGAAGGTGGAGAACATCCAGCGGATGCCCTCCGACTGGGGCGAATGGTCGGAAGGCTCGGACGCGCCCTGGTCGGCGGCCTCGTGGATCCAGTCGGAACGCCAACATCAGCGTGGGCGTCTCTCACAGATGCTCTCGCAGTCGCAGGCCACCTTCCGGCAGCAGCAGAGTCAGCAACAGCAGACTCCGTAACGGGGAAAGTCCCTCAAACCCCGGCGGCGGCCTCGTCGGCTTCCCGATCTCCGGTCTGGGAGATCGAAGCGTCGTAGCTCGTGCCGCGCCACGCGACCTTTCCGGTGAAGCACATCCAGATCGCGCGGATCAGGATGTAGTCGGTGATGAGGTTTCCCAGAGGGAACGTGGCCACGTATTTCGAATCAGGCACCGAGACGTCGTAGACCAGGCGGAACACCGCGTACATCAAGGCGTGGTGAGCCAACGACAGACCCAGCAGCCACCACGCGAAAACGCCCCCCCGACCGCTCCCCAGCATTCCCATGGCCACGAGCAGGACGACGTGGCCGCTCTGGCAGAAGACGAGCGGGTCCAGGAGTTTCAGGAGGAGCCGCCAGGGTTTTCGGTCGAGCGCGTCGAAGAAGATCCGACTCCATCCCCGGACGAGTTGCCCCAGCGAGGCGTACATCCGGCACGAGATCAGCCCCTTGGTGATCCCCAATCGAATCGGCATTCCCAGGCCCTTGACCTTCTGGGCCATGCCGATGTCCTCGACGAACCGATCACGAACCGCGCGATGACCGCCGGCCGCGTCGTAGGCGGCTCGGGTGACGAGGATCGACTGCCCGTTGGCGAAGGCCAGCGGACAGGCGTCGTCGTTGATCTTGCGGGGGGGGAACGACGTCATCAGGACGATCCCCGCCAGCGGCTGGACGACCTGCTCCCAGAACGTCTCGCAACGCAGCTCCGGGAGGACGCTCACCAGCGCTGCGTTGTTCGACCGGGCGTATTCGAGCATCACGTTCAGAAAGCCTGGCTCGGGCTTCACGTCGGCGTCCAGGAACCAGAGCCATTCGCCGCGGGCCGACGCTGAATGTCGATGCAGAACGTACGTCTTCCCCGTCCACCCCGGCGGCAGCCGATCGTTCTGGAGGACGCGTATGCGCGGATCCGCCGCCTCGTGGCGACGCGCGATCTCCAACGTCCGATCTTGACTGCGGTCGTCGACGATCAGGATCTCCAGGTCGGGATACTCCTGGGCTCGAACGGCCGATAGGCACTCGTCGAGCATCGCCTCCTCGTCCTTCGCCGGGATGATCGCGGAGACGAGGGGATGGGCCGCACTCGCAAGTCGCGGCGAGTCGGGCGTCAGGGGGCGGTCCTGGCCGAGAATGATCTTCAGGGCGATCCAGCGGAGGGGCCAGATCAGGATGATCGCCGCGTAGGCGTAAAGGATATACGTCTCAACGCGGGTCATCGAGGGACCTCCGCCTCATCATTCATCGGCTCGTCGAAGCCTTCCAGGTCGATGGCTCTCGGCAGGGCGAGCCGCCCCAGGACCATCGCCCCCAGCCAGAATGGAGCGACGCCTCCCAGGCTTGGGTCGATGAGTATTCCATAGGCGAGCCCCAATGGCAGAGCGCACCAGCCAAGGACCGCCGTCCCCACTCGGGAAGTGAAATACCGCCGTGCTCGCGTCGTGGGGGGCTCGAGCCGCCGTCGCCCCCCAAGCTGCCTGAGGACCAACATCGCGAAGGCGAAGAGTCCGAACAGCCCTCCGAGCAACACCTTCTTGAGCAACCCCCGATCGAGGTCCGTCTCGATCCCCTCCCAGCGTCTCAGGAGCAATCCTGTCGCCGCGATGGCGAGGCCGTCGACGATCATGACGTTGAGGACGACGGACCGCGTGCGTTCCAGGCATCGGGAAGCGGAGGGTTCCAGCCCGTTCGAAGTGGAGTCAGGGAGAGTCATGGCGTCCCTGCGTCCGAGAAGCCTGATGCTGTCGGTAGAGTCCAGCGATCACCTCGATCTGTCCGATCGGTCGGCCGGTCTCGCGGGCGATCTCCTGGGGCGAGCGACCAGCCTGGATGAGCGCCCAAACGTCGCCGTGCTTCTCGGCCAGGTTGGCCGCGTCGTCAGGGGATTCCGCCGCCGTCAGGTCGGGGACGGAGATCAGGTCGTCGATCACAGCCGGCCCCTTGCGCGAGTTGACCGACGCATCGTGTTCCAGCCGTCGCAATTCATAGGCGAGTTGCACCAAACGCTGCTCGGTCGCCTCCTGGGCGCGAACCAGGCCGTCCATTCTCCGGACGAGGTACAGACCCGTGCCGGCGGAGAGAACCACCAGCGCCAGCAGGCTTCCCAGGCACGTAGCGACCCAGAAGTATGACTCCGACATGTTCAACCGGTCCTTCCCGCCGTCCGGTCAATGAGCGTGAGGGTGCTCGTGGTCCTGGGGCGTCGTGTGGGGGGGCGAGAGAGCCGCTTCGGTCGTCCTCCGAGCGTAGGCCGCGTGGGCCGCGTCGAAGACCTGGCGAAGCGGGACGCCGTGCTCGGAGGCGATTCGAGCGCAGTCGTCGTACTCGGCGCTGAAGGTCGGCGGCCGGTTATCCAGCCAGCCGAGTTTCCCACGGACGACGCCGAACTCCGTCTCGACCTCGACGGCCTTGCGATTCAGTTTATGACGACTGACTGGGAACCGACGGACTCCCAGCGTGGTCGTCTCACGGAAGAGGATCTCCTCCATCGCGGGGATCTTGGTCTCGTCGCAGAGTACGCTGACCATCACGCCCGGTCGGTTCTTCTTCATCTGAATCGGCGTGGTGAAAACGTCGAGCGCGCCGGCTTCCATCAGTTTGATCGTCGTGTATCCGACAACCTCGCCGGGCAGGTCGTCGAGGTTCGTCTCCAGCATGAAGACCCGGTCCGCATTGGGCGAATCAGCCAGGACGCCGACGAACAGCCGCAGGATGTTCGCCTGGCCGGCGACTTCTCGGGTCCCCGCGCCCAGCCCGATCGACTCGACGGTCAGCGGGGGGAGGGGGCCGAACCGTTCAGCGATGGTGGTCACGATCGCGGCGCCTGTCGGGGTGGTCATCTCCATCTCGATCGGCGAGTCGGCCAGGGGAACTCCCTTGAGGATCTCGGCCGTCGCCGGCGCGGGGAGGGGCATCCGGCCATGTTCGGCCTTGATCCACCCGCGACCCGGAGGAACCGCGCTGCATTCAAAGCGGTCGACGCCCAGAAGATCCAGACCGACGGCTGAGCCGACGATGTCGATGATCGAATCGACCGCGCCGACCTCGTGGAAGTGGATCTTCGCAAGGTCGACGCCGTGGACTCGCGCCTCCGCTTCGCCCAGCTTCAGGAAGATGCTGCGTGCCAGTTCTTTCTGAGAGGCCGTCAGCGAGGCCTTGTCGATGATCGACTCGATTTGCCGCCAGTGGCGATGGGCGTGTTCACGAGGCGTCTCGACACGGGCGTAGGTGGCTCGGAAGCCTCCGCGACGCACGGTCTCGAATGACAGTTCGCCGGGCAGTTCCAGGCTCTTGACGGCCTGGACGATCGCCCGGCCGTCGACCCCGGCGTCGACCAGCGCTCCGAGCGTCATGTCGCCCGAAACACCACTGAAACAGTCGAAATAGCCGACGCGCACGACCCGGCTCCTCATCCCAGTTACTGACGCTCGAAGGACTTCCATTCTATCCCCGACGACGCCGGTCGCAACCCGCCGTCGACTCGGTTAGCGCGGCCTTCAGGCGTCGAGGTACTCCTCGCCTTCCAGCCCTTGGATGTATTCGAGGGCTTCTTCCAGCGTTACGACGTCGACGCCGGTCGCGCGACCGGCGTCGTCGCATTCGCGGAGAAGTTTCAGGTCATCGGCGTACTCGGACTCGTCAATCTCTCGACGCTGCTTCGCCCCCAGAGCGCGGCGGCGGTCGGGAAGGAGGTCCATGTGGTGAGCGATCAACCAGAGGGTGCGCTCGGTCACTGCGCCGCGGAGACCGTCGACGGCTGCTGCGACGTGGTCCTTGGGATCGATCGCCTTGCCCACGTCGTGAAGCAGAGCGGCCAGAAGGAACTCCTCGTCGTAGGGGTGGGCTTCGCGGGCGAGTTGGAAGACCTGCAGGCTGTGGTAGAGGGCGTCTCCCTCGGGATGCTTGGCGGGATCCTGCTTGACCGACTCGAGAGGGCCGAGTCTCAAGCGATAGACGGCGAAGCGATCGATCGACTCAGCGAGCGAGGCCGCGGGCGGGGGTTCGTCGTTCTCGTCCTCCGACTCGGTTTCCTCTTCTTCCTCGTCGGACCGCTGTTTCTGGAGGAAGACGAGTTGATCGCGAACCTCGTCGTCCGAGGGGAGGTCGCCGGGGCGGACGCGATGGCCCAAAACTGCTGCCGCCTTGCGTTTGGCGGCGTAATAGTCGGCCTCCGAGGCGGTCTGGAGCTGGTCGAGCGGGATCGGATCATCTCGGCCCACGTTAAAGGCGTCGAGCATGCGCCGGGCGGCCTCAAGCGCGATCTGTTGTCGCAGTCGAGAGGTGGCGGGGCCGTTTCGAAACTGTCGTTTGTACTTGTCGTGCATGATCGGCGATTCTACCAAAAAGCCGGGGCCCGCCGATCCCCCGAAGGAGGAACGGCGGGCCGGCGTCGAGTCGCCGCGAAGATCGAAGCTCAGACAGAGAATCCGACAAGCTTCGCGATGATCGCGTCGAGGATCGGCTTCAGCTTCTCGCCCACGCCGGGGATCTCCAGCACCTTGGCGACGACGCCCTTGAGGGTGTCGAGGTGATCGACGGTCACCTTGGCGACTGTCGCCTTGGCTTCGGCGGGAATCTTGTCCCACAGGGCCTTGACCGTATCGAGTTCCGTGCTCAGGGCGGTGAGTTTGGGAGCCTCGGCCTCAGCGGTCGGCACGTCCTTGACGAGGGCGAGCGCGTTGGTGACGCCCGTATAAACTTCGGTCAGCCCCTTCGACACCGCGTCGACCGTCGGGATCGCGAGCTTGGGCTCGGCCGGAGCGATTTCCACAGGAGTGAGCGGCTTGGGGGCTTCGGCCGACGGTGTGGTGGCCGCCGCTGGCGCAGGAGCAGGGGCGGGCGCGACCGGCTCTTCCGCCGGCTTCATGAAGAAATATAGGCCCGCGGCGATCAGGCCGAGCGCCAGCAAGGGGAGCAGCCAGCCGGGCAGGGCGGGTTCCTCGACCTTGGTCGTCGTCACGTGTTTCGTCGTCGGCGTCGAGGAGGGCGGGGAGGTCAGGTCGGCGAGCGACAGGCCGGCGGGAATGGCCTTGGTGATGTTGGGCTTTTCGGCCGTCAGTAGGCTCGTCAGGTTGGCCGGTGTGAGACCGCCCTTCCCCTTGAGCTGGGCGGCCAGGACGCTGAGGATCAAGGGGCCGACGTAGCTCAGCAGGGTCTTGATCGCCGGCAATCCGATGCCCACGAATTTCGACAGAATGTTGAGCAGGGTCGAGAGGTTCGGGCCCAAAAGCGAACCCAGAATGTCGCCGCCGGAGGGAGGTGTTGGAGTCGCCCCCGGGGTCTTCAGCGTGGCGACGGGATCGGTTCCCTCAAAGTCCCTCAGGGCGCCCAGCAGTCCGTCGAGGCCCTTGCCGCTCAGGGCGGAGTTCGCGATCATCGCGAGGACCGACGGGATTGCGGCGTTGGTCGCCGTCCGCGTCTTCTCCGACGACTCTCCGATCACGCCGCTCAGCTTGTCCAGGACCTCGCTGGTCAGTTGGCTCTTGATCAGGTCGACGATGCTCATGTTCGTTAGCTCCCGATGTCGATCCAGGTGCGCTGACGATTCGATGTGATGCACGAGACTCGACGACGACGTCGTCGATAGATTTGACGCTTGTTAGCATTTGTTACTCTGCGCAGGGGCCGGAGCAAGGGGCCGCTCCCCCTGTCACCGCATTTTCACGAACTTTGATTGGCGCTTCTCGAGTGCGTGTGCCTATGCTTGCGACGCCGTCGGAACCTTTGCGGCCAGGGCCTCCTCGGCGACCTTCTGGACGGCGCGAAGGTCGAGCTTTCCACTTCCGAGCATGGGGATTTCATCGACCTTCACCATGTTCTCTCGACGCGGGATGAAGAGGTTCGGGAGGCCCATCTGGGAGAGCCGCTTGAGGGCCTCATCGACCTTGGCGTCGTCGAGCGTCGTCAGCACGACGAGTTTCTCGCCCTTCTTCGCGTCGCCCAGGGCGGTGACGGCGAACTGCTGGGTCTGCGATCCGACCGCTTCGTGGAGAGCCTCCTCGACGCGGCCGTGAGGCACCATCTCGCCGCCGATCTTGGAGAACCGCGAGAGCCTTCCCGTGATCTTCAGGAACCCGTCTTCGCTGAGCATTCCCTGGTCGCCCGTGTTGTACCAGCCGTCGATGAACGCCTTCTCGGTGAGATCCGGCCTGCCGAGATATCCCGACATCACGTTCGGGCCCTTCACGAGGACGAGCCCTTCTTGATTGGCCCCCTGGGTCTCATAAGTCGTCGGGGATACGACTTTGACCGCCACGCCGGGGATCGGCTGGCCGACGGTTCCGCGCCGGCATCCCGGCTGGAAGAACCCGGGGGCTCGGTAGTCGAACGTGTTCACGGCGACGAACGGCGAACACTCCGTGACGCCGTACCCTTCCATCGGCCGGATTCCGAAGCCGTCCTCGACGGCCGCCGCCAGCGAGTTGGGGAGCCGCTCCGCGCCGGCGAGCACCAGTCGCAACGATCCGAACTGCGATGGCGGCACGCGACGAAGGTAAAGCTGCAGAAACGTGGGCGTCGCCATGAGGACGGTGACGCGGAACTTCTCCACAAGTTGTCCCACCGCCACGGCCTCCAACGGCGAGGGGTGGAAGGCCGAGCCCATGCCGGTCGTTTTCCCGAACCAGAACATCGAGTACCCGAAGGCATGGAACATCGGCAGGATCATCGCCAGCCGATCGTGGGGCAGGATGCGGTACGTCCGCCTGGTCGATTCGATGTCCGAAACGATGTTGTAGTGCGTCAGCGGCACGCCCTTGGGGTCGCCCGTGCTGCCGCTGCTGAAGATGATCGTCGCGATGTCGCTCAACTCGACGGGTCGCCTCGCTCCTGCATAACGCTCCATTCGACTGATCGGTGCGAACAAGGCGACCGCCAGCGCCCGAAGCCGGTCGCCTCGGGTGATTCCGGCCATCTCGTCCTCGGCGAAGATCAAATCAACGCCTTCGGGCGCTTCCAGCTTTCCCTTATCCAGGAATCGCTTGCTGGTGATCAGAGTCTTGAGCCCCGACTGTCGCGCGGCCGACTCCATACCCGCTCGCCCCGCCGTGAAATTCAGATTCACGACCCCCTTGCCCGCGAAGGACGCCGCCAGGTTGATCACGGCGGAACCGATGCTCGCCGGCAGCAGCACACCGACGTTCTCCTGCCCCTCCCACCGCGGCTGGATCCGCTTGCCGAATGCGAGCGCGGCGGCGAGTGCCTTGATGTACGACAACGACGGCCGTTGCAGGTCCATCAGGGCCCCGCGGAAGGGATGTCGACGGACCTGTCGGACGAAGCCGTGGTGCAGAGGACGGCAGTCGACCTTGCGGAATTCCCAGGCGTCGTAGTCGAGCTGGCGGATCGCCTGGCGGATGTCGAACAGCGAGGCTGTGGAGGGCATCGGCGCGCCGACGGAGACGGTCACCGGGAAGGGGATGCGGTCGGGAATCCTCCTGCCGCTGATCGGTGCGAAGATACTCTCCTGAAGCCGGTCCAGGTGGATCGGGATGATCGGCGTCGTCCGGTTCTTGACGATGCGCAACAGCCCTCGCTGGAACGGGCCGATGAGGCCGGTGCGAGTCAACTGCCCCTCGGGGAAGATGCAAACGAGTTCCCCCGCGTCCAGCGCCCGGCCAGCTTCTCGGAACGCTTGCAGGATCATCCTCGGCCCCCGCGAGCCCGAGATCGGGATCGCCCGCATCGTCTTCAACAGGCGGCCGATGATCGGCTTGTCGAAGTACTCCGCGTAGACGACGAACCGCACCGGCCGATCCGAGAGCATCATCAGGAAGAGGCCGTCGGCAAACGAGACGTGATTCGGGACGAGCAGCGCTTGCCCCTTCTGGGGAATGTTCTCAAGGCCGACGAACTTCACGCGGTACGTCGTCCCGGCCATGCTCAGCAGCAGGAACCGGAAGAAGGCCTCCGGGACCAGCGAGAACGCCCAGAAGAAGCCGCCCGCGAGACCGATGCCGATGAGCAGGAAGACCGCCCGCCCGGAAAGCCCCGCGGCTGCCAGCCCCAGCGCCAGCAGCGAGCCGCCCAGCATCCCGGCGTAGACCAGGGTATTGGTGGTCGCGATCACGGCACCTCGACGATCCGCGGGTGACCGCCACTGGATCAGGGCGTTCAGCGGAACGAGGAGGAACCCGGCGAAGAAGCCCAGAAGCCCCATCAGCAGAATCGTCCCATTAAGCTGCGGCCCCCAGGCCGCGAACGTGATCGCCGAAGCCGCCATCCCCAACGCTCCGAGCGGCAGCAGCCCGTACTCAACCTGCGAGCCCGAAAGTCTCCCAGCCAGGTAGCAACCGATCCCGATTCCGATCCCGAGCGCCGCCAGGGGCATCGTCGCGTGGGATTCATCGAGTCCGAGGACGAGCTTTGCGTAGGGAAGCACGGGCGCCGGGATCAAGCTGGCGATGCTCCAGACGATCACCTGGCCGACTACGGCCAGCCGGAGCACGCGATCGGCCCGCATGGCGTCGAACGCCATTTTCAGGGTCTCGGCCAGTCCCCCCGCCGATCGTGCCGCCGGCCTTGCTGGGATCCGCAGGGCGGCGACCAGACCGATCGCCGACAGAACCGCCAGAGGAAGGGCCGCGAGCCATGGGCGTCCTTTGGTGTACTGGAAGAGAGGAGCCGCGGCGACCGTCCCGGCGATGATCGCGACGTTCGTCAGCATCTCCATCAGGCCGTTGCCGCGTGAGAGCTGCTCGTGCGGCACGATCTCGGGGAGAATTCCGTATTTCGCCGGGCTGTACAGGGCGGATTGGACCCCCAGGAGCCCAAGGACCATCAGTGCGGGCCAGCCACCGGTCGGATGGATCAGCACGACGAGCGTGCCGAGGACCATCAGCGCGAGTTCAGCGATCTTCATCCAGACGATGATCGATTGCTTGCCGACTCGATCGGCCAGGACGCCGGCCGACGGAGAGACGAGGAGCAGCGGCGTCATCAGGACGATCTGGGCGATCGCCATGCTGCGCTGGCCTTCGCTCTCGGTCGCCGCCGCGGCGAGCCCCAGAAGGACGACCAGCTGTTTCCAGGCGTTGTCGTTGAAGGCGCCCAGGAACTGGGTCGTCAGCAGCCCGCGGATGGCCGTAAGGCCGTTCGGACGCGTCGACTGGTCCTGGAAAACGTTCGCGTCCGCCGCGTCAGCCATCGACCGGGCTCCTGGTGCAGGTGTTCATGCCGCGCCGGACGGTCGCCGACGGTCAGCGCAACGACTGGGGAGCATGCGCCACGTTGGGAATATGTTCAAGCCCGGCTCGCTTGAGACAGCCGCGCCGTGGATTTCCGCCGTCGGGCCCGTTCCGTCGACGGCCGGTGGGCGATACGCTGGAATTGGGACGCGGCGACCGCGATTGGGGCGGGGCCGCGCAGTCGGTGCGAACGGGGGCGGAGGTTCCATGCGCGTGCTCATTACCGGGGGGGCCGGATTCATCGGCTCGCATCTGGCCGACGCCTACCTGGCTCGGGGCGACGAGGTGTTCATCCTCGACGACCTGTCGACCGGGAGCATCGACAACATCCGCCACCTGCGCGAGCGCCCGAACTTCCACTACACGATCGAGAGCGTACACCACGGCCCCACCGTGGCGGAACTGGTGGACCAGTGCGACGTCGTCTTTCACCTGGCCGCCGCGGTCGGCGTTCGCCTGATCGTCGAGAGCCCCGTCCGAACGATCGAGACGAACGTTCATGGGACCGAAGTCGTCCTGGCGGCGGCGAATAAGAAGAAGAAGAAGGTGCTCGTCGCCTCGACCTCGGAAGTTTACGGCCTGAGCGAGGCCGTCCCGTTTCGCGAGGACGGGAATCTCGTTCTGGGCGCCACCAGCAAGGGGCGTTGGAGTTACGCCTGCTCCAAGGCGATCGACGAGTTTCTCGCCCTGGCCTACTGGCGCGAGCGCAAGCTGCCGACGATCCTGGTCCGCCTGTTCAACACGGTCGGCCCCCGCCAGACGGGCCAGTACGGCATGGTCGTACCGACGTTCGTCAAACAGGCGCTCACCGATCGACCGATCACGATCCACGGCGACGGCGACCAGTCGCGATGCTTCACCGACGTCTCCGACGTCGTCGCCGCTCTCGTCGGCCTGATGGACCACCCCGGCGCGGTCGGCGAGGTCTACAACGTCGGCTCGAACGAGGAGGTGACGATCCGGCAACTTGCCGAGCGCGTCCTGAAACTGACCGGGTCGTCCTCCGAAATCGTCCACATCCCCTACGAACAGGCCTACGGCGACGGCTTCGAGGACATGCCCCGGCGCGTCCCCGACATCGCCAAGATCCACGCCCTGATCGGCTACCAGCCGAAAAAATCGCTCGACCAGATCCTCGAAGGGGTCATCGCCTACTTCCGCGACGCCCCCTCCGCACCGACCCGACCGGCGCCGATTGCGGGGTGAGCCTTCCCTCACGAACGGCCAGCCCAACGCGCTTGCCGTTCGACCCCTGATCGACCGAATTGTCAAAGAGCGATTCCCCCGCCTCAGACCGCCGTTCTGGGGCGGGTTCGTTTGCGCGGCGACGGAACGGCGATTATCGACGTAACTTCATGTTCAACCGACGCTTCAATCGCGGCGGCGTTGGGTTCGTTCGTCGCCTTTTGGGAAGCGGCGAAACGTGCCGTATGAAAGTCGCGACGCTTCGCGGTCGCCCCGGCTGTTTCGGGCGAGTCTGATCCACGACGGCCTTCCCCCCTGGAGGGGGAAGGTGGCCCGCAGGGCCGGATGAGGGGGACGACCGGCTTCGCGTTCGGGGAGTCCGTCGGATCGGACGTGTTCGCGACGGCGGTCGTCCCCCTCATCTGATCGCTCCGCGATCTGTCTTCCCCCTCCAGGGGGGAAGACGTTTTATGATCATGCTTCGCCGCGTCCTTCCGCATCTTCGTCAGCGTCTGCACCGCCCGAAACAACTCGCGCGCCCGCGCCGACTGGTATCGCCGCAGCCGCTCACCCTCGACGCCGGGCAGGAACGAGGCCGCTTCCGCTCGCTCCAGAGCGTCGTCCCCCTCAACCTCCTCCAACTCGGCCAACCGCTCGCTCAGGCGGTCGGTTTCGCCGTCGACGACCGCTCGCAACGTCGCCCGCGCCTCGTCCTCGTCGGCCGGCGGAGGGGCCAACTCGCGCCAGTGCTGCCACTGGCTGTAGGTCGGGTCGTGGAACGGCGAGTCCCGCCGCAACCGCTTCCAAAATCCGACGCCGCCGTCCTCCTCCAACTCCTCCCAGGCCAGGAAGATCGCGTTCAAGGCCGGGTCATCGACGGCGTCGCCCGCCTGCTTTCCCAGCAGCCTGACGAATTTGTATTTATCTGAATATGTGAACAAATGACCGTCGTCGATCAAGGTGCGGATCTCTGCCCAGCGGTCGAGCATCCAGCGCACGCCCTCGGGCGAGTCCTCCAGCGTCGCGACGATCGCCGCCGGTTCGTCGTCCGACGGCGGGGCCGCCTTGCCGGAGGCGAAGCTGCCGACGATCGCGAACAGCCTCTGCCCCAGCGCGGCGACCTTCGCCGCCCCCTTCGCCCGCGACGTCAGCATCGCCCTCCGCACCCGCCTCGCCAGCAGCGCCGCCTCATACCGCTCCGCCCGCTCCAGCGCCCACGAAGCCTTCGCCGCCCTCTCGACCAACTCCCGTTCGATGGCGTTCTGCGGCTCCCAATCCTCGACCCAGAGATTGACGCGAGCCTCCAACTCGGCCGGGTCCTCGTGCGGCAGGACCGGCCCGTTCTTCGACCGCATCCCATGCTTCAAAGCGTTCATCCGAGCCCGCGCCTTGCCGGCGTCGGACTTCGGCCCGGTCGATTTCTGCGCGTTCGCGCGATTGGCGCGGATCTGAGCCTCGGTAGCGGCCATGGCGGGAGTCTCCTCGGTCATTGCGGCGGGGATGTCACCTAGGAGGGACGATCCGCACGACGAGCGAGATGATTCCGATTGCCGAGACTTTTCACGCGCCGCTTCGGCCGACAAATCCGCATGTGCCGGTCGCCCTGGGTGCCGTGGCCACGCTTGCGTGGCCATGAACCGGCGTGGGAGAGTTGCAAGAGCGACGGCGATCGCATGGCCACGCAAGTGTCACGCGACGTCAAGTTATGCCGGCGAGTACGTCGGGTGGTTTGCCGCGATGAAGCCCGAAGAGAGTGGCTCTCTCCTTGGCATCTGAGATCCGAGCGTCAAAATCGAGAAACCGGGTGGTCCGGGCGGCTCGCCCGGACGTCGCTAGCCGTGGATCGAAGACGTCCGGGCGAGCCGCCCGGACCACCCTCTCGGTCATCCCCGGAAGCCGGGCAATTGATTCCGACGTCTCTCGCGGCAAACCAACTGGCGGGTCCCCCGGGAAAGCTTGACGACGCGTGACACAAGCGTGGCCATGGCACCCGTGCGCAAAGGAGCACTTACGGCTGCTGATTGAGTCGAGCGAAGAGCATCCGAAGCCGACTTCACTTTGACGCCGTCGGCGCATCCAGGACGACTGCCGCGGCCAGGTCGTTGCCGA
Organism: Paludisphaera rhizosphaerae; assembly: GCF_011065895.1. Lineage (NCBI taxonomy): Bacteria > Pseudomonadati > Planctomycetota > Planctomycetia > Isosphaerales > Isosphaeraceae > Paludisphaera > Paludisphaera rhizosphaerae. Next base: position 62,860 of record NZ_JAALCR010000016.1, read on the forward strand.
AGGTTTTGAAGTCCTTCAGTGTCCAGACGACCTTCTTGTCGCGCGTGACCTCGATGAGCTGCGGGTTCTCGGGGCCGGCGTGGGTGTTGCCGAAGACGATGTTCCCGTTCGGTCGGACGGCCAGCGACGTGACCCATTGCAGACGGATGCCCGGCAGTTCGTTCTGGCCGACGCTCCAGACGACCTTGCCGGCGGGGTCGACCTCGATGACGCGGTTGCCGTTGCCTGTGGCGATCAGCGTGTTGCCGCTGGCGAGTCGGAGGGCGCCGAAGACCTCGGCGCCGTGTCCGCCGTGGCCGGAGGTTGCGGGGCGGCCGTCGAGATCAAGCTTGTACGACCAGACGATCGAGCCGTCGGGGGCGTACTCGTTGACCGCGCCGTCGAGTTCCTGGCAGACCAGGTAGTGGCCGTTGGGGAGCTTGCGAACCAACCGCGTGTCGCGGTGGGAATTCGGCTTCTGAACCTTCAGGTCGAGCGAGTGGACGATCTCCCCCGAACGGTTCACCTCGATGATCCGCTTGTTGCCGCTCTCGGCGATCATCGTCAGTCCGTCGTCGAGCCGCTGGACGGCGTGGACCTCGATTGGGCCGTCGTAGCCGGGCTTTGGCCTGGAGGTGTAGCTCCAGACGATCTCCTTCGCGGGGTTGAGCTCGACGACGGTCGCCGCGCCGGTGTGAGTCAGGATGTTGCCGTCGGGGAGCACCTGGAGATCATGGACCTGGCCTTTGATCGGCATCTCCCACTCGACTTTCCCCTGGCCGTCGACGATGGACAGCCGACCTCGATCCGCGCCGAGCACCCGCCGGCCGGCGGCCTCCTGAGCGTCCGCCTGAAGGCCGAGGAGCAGTCCGGAGAGGAGGAGTGCGATTCGTGCCGGCATCGTGATTCTCGTCCGTGGGGAGGTTGGGTCAGTCGTCGTTCTTCTGCTTGACGGGTCGGAAGGGGTGGACCCAGTTCGCGAAGGCCTGCGGGCTTCTCGACTGGACCCAGAGGCGTCCTCGTCCTGAGAACCGGATCAAGAGTTGATCCGAGAACAGGAAGGAACGCACACGGCGGGCCCGAGTCACACGATACTGGAGCGAAGGCTCCCAGGCCACCGCGAAGCCGCTGTCGACGATGTACTCGCCGTCGACGTCGATCTCGTAGACCGCGCCGTAGGCGCCGAAGAAGAGCAGGCCGGTTCCCGAGGCATGCAGCGTGAACAGGCCCTCGCTGAACATCCCCTTGAGCCCCTGCCAGCGCGTGTCGAGCCGAACGCCCGGGGAAGAAGCCAGGTAGGCGCCTCGCTCCAGGAGCAGCTCCCCGCGAAGCTCGTAGGCGACGACGTCGCCGGCCGATCCAGGGGCGAAGGCCACGCGACCGGGGCCGTGATCGGCGGTGTAGGTGTTCTGGAAGAGGCTCTCGCCGCCCATGACTTTCCGCTTGAGGCCCGCCATCAGGCCGCCCCGGGTGGAGGTCTCAACGCGGAGGTTGGGCGTCATCCAGGCCATCGCGCCGGACTCGGCGACGACGGACTCGCCCGGCTTCAGGTCGATCTCCAGAACGCTGTAGGTCGGCTCGCAGGTGATCTCGTAATCCATCGAAGTCCCCTTACGAACGAGGCGACAGCATTGAGCCGACCCGACGGCCGAACGAGTCCGAGTTGTGCGACTGGACGAGCAGTCGACCGCGTCCGGTGAAGTGGAGCACGACCCCTTCGCCGGCCAGAAAAGACTGGAGCCATGACCCGCCGAGCTTCCCCGGCGAGTAGCTCAGAGTTTCCTCATAGGCGACGACATGCCCGGTGTCGACCGTCAATCCGCCCTCGACCTCGACCTCCACGATCCTTCCAAACGCCGAGACCAGGAACGGCCCCGCGCCGGTGAGCCGGACGAACGAGAGCGACTCGCCCGTGAAGAAGCCCTTGAAGCCCTGGAACTGGGAATCGACGTCGATCGTCGAGGCCGAGCCCAGGTAGCTTCCCCCGGCGCAGAGCCAGGGGACGGAGCCGTCCATGTCGACGCGGAGGACGTCGCCCATCTGGACGGGCGCCAGGCCGACGTGCCCTGGCCGGCCGTCGGTCGTTCGGTAGGTCGAAAGGAAGAAGCTCTCGGAGGCGAGCAACCGCTTCAGGCCGCCGAGGATTCCGCCCGAACTGCGTGCGCGGGTCGTCACGTCGATGTCGACGTTGTCCGAGGCGACGTACATCGCGCCTGCTTCCGACACGAACGACTCGCCGGGCTTCAGATGAACCAGGGCCGACGCGAAGCCTCCCTGGTCGGGGATCTCGATCTGCATCGGAACTCCGGGGCAGGGTCAGGGTCAGGAGGGGAGGAAGGGCATGATCCAGCCCGCGAGGCTGGGGACCGTCCGCGTCTGGAGAAACACCTTGCCGCGGCCTTCGAGACGAAGGACCAGACCCTCTCCCGAGAAGAAGGTCTGTTTCAGCCCCCCCATGCCGCCGACCGTGTAAGAGAGCGACGGCTCCCAGGCGACGAGGTGGCCGGTATCGACCACGAGGGCTCCGTCGACCTGACGCTCGATCACCCCGCCGTAAGCGTTGAAGAAGAGGTCGCCCATGCCGGAGCATTCCAGGAAGAACGCTCCTTCACCCGAGAAGAACGCCTTCAAACCGCCGAAGCGCGTCTGAAGTTGAACGCCCGGCGTGCAGGCGAGGAACGACCCGGCGGTCAGGATGAACGAGTCCCCTTTGAGCCGACGGTGCAGAACCGAGCCGGGCTCCGAGGGCGCGAAGGCGACGGCGCCTCGCTCGCCGTAGGCTGAGTACTCTCCGACGAAGAGCGACTCGCCGCCGACGACCCGGCGGATCGCGGCCTGGAGCAGGCCGCCGATCAATCGGCTTTGCATCTGGAGGCCGCTGGCCATCCAGCTCATCGCGCCGGCCTCGGCCAGGATCGATTCGCCAGGAGCCAGCGTGACTTCCAGGCGTCCGTAGTCGGTGTTGCCGACGACTTCGAATTCCATGACGCTCCCTGAAGAGAGGATCGAGCGGCGGAAACACGCAGAGTCAAACGCCGCGACTATCGATTCGCGTCCCTCCGCCGCTTATTGCGGAAGGGACGCGAAATCGAGTCGACGGAACCGCGACCCTCTCAGCCTTCGGTCTGGCCGACGGCGACGGCGCCGAAGAGGGCTTCGTTCTCGGGGGACTTGTCGCGGCCGGTCTGGCTGTCCTCGATCCGCATGCCGTAGAAGCTGCGAATGACGAAGAAAAGAGCCGCCCCAAGCAGTGCGGCGGCGAGGGCGATCCGCAGCCCGGCGGGGACGCGCTGAGCCAACTCGACGGCGAGGAGGCCGAAGAGGGTCGCGAACTTGATGATCGGGTTCATGGCCACGCTGGAGGTGTCCTTGAACGGGTCGCCGACGGTGTCGCCCACGACGGTCGCCGCGTGCAGCTCGGTCCCCTTCTCGCGGAGGTCGGTCTCCACGATCTTCTTGGCGTTGTCCCAGGCGCCGCCGGCGTTGGCCATCGAGATCGCCTGGAAGAGCCCGCTGAGGGCCAGGCCGATCAGGAAGCCGATGAAGAAGAAGGGCTCGACGAACGCCGCCGCCAGCGTGATGAAGAAGATCGTCAGGAAGATGTTGAACATGCCGAGCTGGGCGTATCGCGTGCAGATCGCTACGACTCGCTTGGAGTCCTCGACGCTCGCCTTGGCGGAGCCGTCCAGCTTCATGTTCCGACGGATGAACGCCACCGCGCGATAGGCGCCGGTGATCACGGCCTGGGTGCTCGCCCCGGTGAACCAGTAGATCACCGCCATGCCGAAGATCATGCCGAGCAGGAACGGCGGATGGAGGATCGAGAGATTCTCGACCCGCGCCGGGATCAGCTTCAGCGTCTTCGTGACCGGATCGACCTCGCCCGCGAGCTGGACGACGATCGAGAAGATCATCGTGGTCGCCCCGACGACGGCAGTCCCGATGAGCACGGGTTTCGCCGTCGCCTTGAAGGTGTTCCCCGCGCCGTCGTTCTCCTCCAGCAGCAGCTTGGCGTGCTCGAAGTCGGGCTCGAAGCCGTAGTCGCGTTTGATTTCCTCGACGATGCCCGGCTCCTGCTCGATCAGCGACAACTCGTAGACGCTCTGGGCGTTGTCGGTGACGGGGCCGTAGCTGTCGACGGCGATCGTCACGGGTCCCATGCCCAGGAAGCCGAACGCGACCAGGCCGAAGGCGAAGACCGCCGGCGCGAGCATCAGGTCCTGGGGGAAGAGCAGGCTGACCCAGTAGGCGATCGCCATCAGGCCGGCGATCACGATCCCGCCGACCCAGAAGGCCGAGAAGTTCCCCGCCGTGAGGCCGGACAGGACGTTCAGCGAAGCCCCGCCCTCGCGGCTGGTGCTGACGACTTCCTTCACGTGGATCGACCCCGTCGAGGTGAAGATCTTCGTCACCTCGGGGATGATCGCCCCGGCCAGGGTGCCGCAGGTGATGATCGTCGCCAGTTGCCACCAGAGGTTGCCGTTCCCCGCGACGTTCGGGATCAGGGCGATGCTCGCGGCGTAAGTGGCGATGATCGACAGGATGCTCGTCACCCAGACCAGCCCGGTGAGCGGAATCTCGAAGTCGAAGTGGCGGAGGTGGACGAACCGCTTCGTGGCGATCGCCTCATTGACGAAGTACGAGACGCCGCTGACCACCACCATCAGGACCCGCATCGCGAAGATCCAGACCAGCAGGTCCACCTGGACCTCCGGCCGATTGACGGCCAGCAGGATGAAGGTGATGAGCGCGACGCCCGTGACGCCGTAGGTCTCAAAGCCGTCGGCCGTGGGGCCGACCGAGTCGCCGGCGTTGTCCCCGGTGCAGTCGGCGATGACGCCGGGGTTGCGGGCGTCGTCCTCCTTCACGCCGAAGACGATCTTCATCAGGTCGGCGCCGATGTCCGCGATCTTGGTGAAGATGCCGCCGGCCACCCGAAGGGCCGCCGCCCCCAGCGACTCGCCGATCGCGAAGCCGATGAAGCAAGGACCGGCCAGCTCGCGAGGGACGAACAGCAAGATGCAGAGCATCATCAGCAGCTCAACGCTGATGAGCACCATGCCGATCGACATCCCGGCCTTCAGCGGGATCGAGTAGCAAAGGAACGGCTTGCCGCGGAGGCTCGCCATGCTCGTCCGGCTGTTGGCGAAGGTGTTGATCCGGATGCCGAACCAGGCGACGAGGTAGCTTCCCGCGATCCCGATCAGGCTGAAGCCCAGGATGACGGGGACCTTCACGGTTGCGGGATAATTGTGTAGCCCCTCAGCCTCTGCATTCACGTGGCCTTCAGACAGGAACCCGAAGTAGGCCACGATGACCGCCGCGATGAACGCCCAGAGCACGAGGATGAACTTCCCCTGATGCAGCAGGTACGTCTTGCAGGTGGCGTAGATCAACTCGCTGACCTCGCGCATCGTCCGATGCACCGGCAGCCGCGCGAGCTGAATGAAGAAAATCAGCCCAAAGGCCAGCCCCAACGCGCAGACGACCAGCCCCCCGGCAAGGAGCGACCAGCCGGTGACAAGCCCGCCTAAATAAGTGCGGCTCGTGAGGTCGGGGAGGACCAGATCGGCCTCGCCGGCGAGGACGGAGTTTGGCAGCGTCAAAGCGGCGACGGAGCCGAGGACGGCCCCGGTGATTTTGCGTCGAGTGTAGGCCATGATTGTCTCGGGCATCCGGAACGAGATGTGGGGCCGGCGGACCCGCCCGGTCGATGGAGTCGATGGAGAGGCTCCTTCCCCCGGCTTGAGCTTGATGGTGAGATTATGCCGCTCACGACTAGCTCGCACAAGCTTGGGAAGAGCCTCCTTTATAGATGTCTAGGACGTGGAGGTCGTTGCGTCCATCAATGCCCTGGGCCGAAGAAGACAGCGTTCCAGAAGAATCGCTGCGTCGAGGGGGACATGGCCCGATAATTCGGATCGTCGGCGAATCCGACGACGTGGCCTTTTCCCAACTCCTGGTAGATCACGAGCGGTTTGCCGGCCATCAATTCGAGCGTCTCGGGCCAGCAGAATCCGCTCACAAGCGGATCCCCCGGCGCGATCGTCACGAGGTTCCTGCCGTCGGCCGGCTTCAACGGCGCCAGCGCGACGTCGGTGTTCAGCAGCGGCAGCACCTCTCGGGGCGAACCGAAGGTCACGAAGTGGTCGTCGTAGACGCTCGCGCGGAAGAACGCCCCGGGGACGGGATCGGGAGTTTCGCCCTCCACGTCGGTTCGGGGCTCGTCGGCGACCCCCGGTCGATCGCCCGACTTCCGCTCGGCCTTCGTCGCGGATTCGTCAGCCGACTTGGGCGCCGTTTTGAGGACTTTGGAGGCGAGCAGCCCTTGCGCCTTCTCCGTTCCCCAGGCGGCGGCCCCTTTCACGAGGATCAACGTTCCGCCCGCTTTCACCCATTCCTTGATTCGAGCTGTGAAGCCCTCGTTCAGGGGGCCGGGGTAGCGACCGTCCGGCAGGATCAGGACGTTGTATTTGCTGAGGTCGAGATCGCCGATCACGTTGCCGGGCACTCGCGTCACCGGGAAGCGCCAGACCTGGTCGAACAGGTACCAGGTGTGGCCAACGAAGGGCGAGGCCGGCCTGTCGACGAGCATGGCGACCTTCGGCGGCTTGACCCAGGAGATCCGGAAGCCCCCGAATCCCGTCCCGTCGTCGAGCAGGCCGCCGTCGGCGGACCTTGCTGAAAAGCCGAGGTCTCGGGAGAGTTCGCGGACGCGGGCGTGGAGACTCTCGGGGTTCTCGGCCGTCCGCAGCAGCAGCGTCCCCTTGGCGAACTTCTCCCCGCTCAGGCGCACGTCGTCGTCCAGAACGTGGACGCGGAAGCCCTCGCGGAGCAGGGCCGCCAGCGCAGACATGAAAGAGTCGTCCTCCGGCGGGATCAGGTAGCCGACCTTGGCTCGCTCAGGTCCTTCAACGCGACCCGTCGCGGCGGGGGAGTCGACGAGTTCGCTGGCGAGGCCGCCGGCCTCCTCGACGGCCAGCGACGTCAGGCCGTGGCTCATCGGGAGGGACCAGGCGGTCAGGTCGTAGATCTCGTCGCCCAGGCGCCGGCGCTTGCGGTCGAGCTGACGTTCACGAAACGATTGGCCCATGTCGAATCGGGCGTCGAGCAGGGCTCGGGCAAGTCGACCGGCCGGCTGCGCGAGCGGGACGTGGTAGCTCCCCGCCGGCGCGTTCCATTCCTTGAGTCCTGTCTCGGCGTCCTTCCGAGCCCGGACGGTCGCCGGGGCGGTCAGACGGCGAACCTCGATGCCGTTCTTCACGAGGAGGTCGGCGACCCTCGCCGCTCGCGCAGGAGTTTCGCCCGGGAGGATCAGGTAGTCGCGGAGCGGACCCTCTCGGCCCAGCGCCACGGCGGAGGCCCGGTATTCGTAGTAGTCACTGACGAGGTCGCGGGCGTGTTCGGCGGCCGTCTCCACCGTGGAGATCCCGCTCACGTAGTGGCGTCGGACGCCGTCGTGGAAGTGCAGCTTCGTCTCATCCTCGCGGTCGACGACCAGCCCGCGCGCCCCGGCCTGTTCCCAGAGGATGCCGATGGAACCGTGGAGCGCCGGCCAGGTGGTGCCGTAGCCGGGGTAGAAGCCGTCGTAGGTCTCTCGGCTGGTGTAGAGGAACCCATAGCCGTCGAACCGCCCCGCCTGTCGCCGGCCGAAGCGGCTGAACCAATCCCGCTGGCGGGACGTGATCAGGTCGAGGACCGGGTCGGCCGGCGGGTCGAAGTAGTATTGCTGGTTGGCCGACATCTCATGAACGTCGATCAGGACGTGAGGCTGCCACCGGAGAAAGGCGGCGATCCGGTCTCGGCTCTCCGACTGGGTTTGAAGGAACCAGTCGCGGTTCATGTCGAAGACGTAGTGGTTGTGCCTCCCCGTCGCCCACCGTTGGACGCGTTCGGCCGCGAGGGGGGAGGAATCAGGCTCGACCCCTCGGCCCTCGCGATGAAAGTTCACGAACCGATCGCGGCCGTCGGGGTTCTGCATCGGGTCGATCACGACCACGACCTTTTCCAGCAGCTTCCGCGTCGTCTCGCGACGGTCCGCCAGCAGGTGGTAGGCGGTGACCAGCGCGGCGTCCCCGGAGGAGATCTCGTCGCCGTGAACGCCGTAGGCCATCCAGACGATCGCCGGCAGCTTCTCCAGGATCGGCCGGGCGGCGTCGCGATCGAGCGTCCTTGGGTCGGCGAGCTTCAGGTTGTCGCCTCGAATCCCCTCGATACGCCTCATGTTCTCCGGCGACGCGACGACCAGGTAATACAGGGGGCGTCGCTCGATCGTCCGTCCGTAGGAAACGAGCTTCGCACGATCAGGCGCCGCGTCGGCAAGGGCGTGCAGGTAGCGTTCGATCTCCGAGACGCTCGAAACGTCTCGACCGAAAGGATGACCCACGACCTTTTCCAGCGTTGGGATCTTGGGGTCGGCGTCGACCTCGGGAATGGGCAAGAGCCAGCCGGCATCGGTGGTCCCCGGCTTCGGCGGCGATTGCGCCGAGATGCGACCCGGTACGATCAGGACGAGAAGCAGTCCCACCAAGGATCGCCTGGTCAAAGTCATCGCGTCGAGCCCTCGATCGCCCTCATATCCTTCGCCGAAACACCGCAACAAGATTAGCTCGGTCGAGGCTTCGATGGCAAGCTGCGGAGTTTAGGGTGTTTGTAAAACGAAAGAAGGCCGGGGGAGGGCCCCGGCCTTCTTTCAGCTTTCTTGTGATGCGAGCGAGGTCTGTCAGGACTTGCTCTGGATCGTCTCACCGGCCTCTTCAACCTTCTCGCCGGCCTTGTGCGTCTTGTCCTTGATCCACTCGCGGGCCTCGTGGGCCTTCTCGCTCGCAACCTGGCTGTATTCGTGGGCCTTCTCGCTGGCTTCGTGGCCCAGCTCAGAGGCCTTGTCGCCGACGGCGTGGCCGACCTGAGAAGCTTTATCGGAGATCTTCTGGCCGACCTCCTTGGCTTTCTCGGCGGCTTCACGGGCGATGTCCTTGGCTTTATCGGTCATCGATTCAGACATGATCGGCTCCCTGTTTGTGGATTGACTTCGGGGGGCCGCGTTTTTTGTGAGGGTCCATCCGAAGAACCCAGTTGGGAAACTCGCGGCCAACGAGGTTCTTAAGACGCAAAGCCGATGCCGAAGCAAGCGACGAAAGGGAAAGCCGAGCGCCGCCAAATCCTTTCATGGGCAGCGACCGCGGGGGCAATCCTGTTCAGCACGAGATTTGGGCCTCGGGAGAGGCGATAGAAACCTCGCAACTCCCCTGGTGGGAGAAGGGGGGGCAATGGCCTTCGGAGAGGCCCATGCAAGTCGTGCCGAACAGAATTGACCGCGGGGGTCGGGATTCTCCCGCGACGTTGGGAAGCCGGCTTCCCAACGAGCCGGCGGGTCATCGGCCTCATGGACTTTGCCGCGGATGAGGGCCCGCACGGCGTGAATCGGTACGGGGCGCGGCCTCGGCGCTTGCGTCGAACGGCGGCTTGACTTACAACCGATTCGGCCCCGCCGTGCGAGAGGCGGGGGCGGTTTGCGCGAGGCCTGGCGTCGGCGTTGAGTGCGCCGTCGCCGCAGACGACGAGCGAGGGTGGGATGAGCGAGCAGAACGTGGCGGCGAAGACGCGCGCGGCGCTGGACGCGGGCGAGGGGATCCTGCGACTGGCGCCGACCTGGGTGCCTCGGTCCTTTCTGATGCCGGGCGCTCGGCTGAAGCTGTCGCGGGAAGACCTCTACGCATTGGGCACCCACCGCGGCGGCATCGACGAGCGCTGGTTCGGCTCGACCACGCCGGCCGCCAACGAAGGCGCGCCTCCGGACGAGGGCCTCAGCTACGTCGTCCACGACGGCGGCAAATTCACCCTCCGAGACGCCATCTCCGCCCACGGCGAGGAGATCGTCGGCAAGGACATCTGGAACAAGTACAAGCGCTGGCCGGTCTACAGCAAGTTCTTCGACAACCTCGGCCCGATCCCCCACCACATGCACCAGTCCCAGGAGCAGGCCGAGAAGCTCGGCCTGGAGGGGAAGCCTGAGAGCTACTACTTCCCCCCGCAGCTCAACTGGACGGGGAACAACTTCCCCTACACCTTCATGGGCCTGGAGCCGGGCACCAAGAAGGAAGACGTCCGCCGCTGCCTGGAGAACTGGAACAAGGGGGACAACGGGATCCTCGACCTGTCCAAGGCCTATCGCCTCAAGCCCGGCACCGGCTGGCTCATCCCGCCCGACGTCCTCCACGCCCCCGGCTCGCTGGTGACGTATGAGCCGCAGTGGGGCTCGGACGTCTTCGGCATGTACCAGTCGCTCGTCGAAGGACGCCGCGTGCCCTGGGAGTTGCTGGTCAAGGACGTCCCCAAGGAATACCACCAGGACCTCGACTACCTCGTCGACCAGCTCGACTGGGAGCAGAACGTCGACCCTGAGTTCAAGGCGAACCACTATCTTGAGCCGATCGTCCGCTCGGGATCGGAGAAGGAAGGGTACGTCGACAAGTGGATCGTCTACGGGACGGTCGCCGGCAAGCAGGTCTTCAGCGCCTGCGAGCTGACCGTCATGCCCGGCCGCACGGCCACCATCAAGGACCCCGGCGCCTACGGCCTGACCGTCGTGCAGGGGAGTGGGTTCATCGACAAGCTCGATGTCGACAGCCCCAACTTCATCCGCTTCGGCGAGGTGACCAAGGACGAGGTCTTCGTCAGCCACAAGAAGGCCGGCGAGGGCGTCACGTTCAAGAACACCGGCTCCGAGCCCTTCGTCAGCCTCCGCTACTTCGGGCCCGACGCCCATGCCAACCTGCCCAAGATGGGCGACTACCTGAAGGTCTAAAGAACGGACTCCAGCCGGACCGGCCGCCTTCGCGCGGTCGGTCCGGCGCGGCGTTCGCAATCCCGTCTAGAGAGCCTCTTCCCCCGATCGAAGGTGATTCCCGAGTTGATCTGAAACGACCACCGAATGTCCCGAGGAAGCCCCGCGATGGACGACCAAGGCTGGTGCGATCCGGACGACTTCGACGACTCTGTCCGCGACGGCGTGAAGCAGGAACTCTCCCCCGGCGAGTGCCTGCTCTGGGCCGAGCGGCCGACGCTCCCTCGGATGCGGCGCGTGCGGTTGATCCCGCTCGCTTTCGTGGTCGTGCTCACCGCTCTCTCGGGGGTATCGCTCGCGGGGATGCTGGGCGTGCTGAATCAGGCGACCATCAACCCCTGGGCCGTCGTGGCTGGATTCGGGCTCGCCCCGGCGACGATCGGGACGCTCATCATGCTGGACGCTCTCTACCGGACCGGCTCCTGGATGTCTCGTCGCTGGACCCTGGCCCGGACGGTCTACGCGATGACCGACCAGCGCGTCATCATCGGCCGGTTCGACCCGACCGACGGCCGGCTCGACGCCTACTCGATCATCCCCGGCCTGATCGCGGATACGACTCCGTTCGAGTATCCCGACGGCACCGGCGACCTCCATTTCGAGGGTCTCGGCGCGATCGTAAGAGGCCCGATCGGCTTCTTCGGCATCCGCCGGGTCCGTAACGTCGACCGTTTGCTGCGCGAAACGCTTATCGACCCCTTCCCCCGCTGGTGACGCGACCTCGGGGCTGATTTCGAATCAAAACGCTTCCCTCTCTTCAAGCCATCGAGCCGAGGCCGTCCGATGACCGCGACCCACACGCACAATTTCCCGAAGCTGCACAACGCCGCCTGGCCCGGGGTGGTCGGCAAGGGGAGCGAGGGGGGAGACCCCTGCATCGACCTCGACGTGATGCTCGACCTGACGGCCGCCGCCCAGGTCGACGGCGTCAAGTTCGACGGGTTCGACCTCTTCCTGTTCGCCCCCCACGTCGACATCGACTCAACCGACGACCAGATCAAGCAACTGGCCGAAAAGGCGTCGAAGCGTCACCTGACGATCGGCTCGGTCGTCGCGCCGGTCTGGCCGCCGACGGGGGGCGGTTCGGCGATGGACGAGGGCGAGGGCCGCAAGAAGTTCCTGGAGCAGGTCCGCAAGGGCTGTCGAATCGCCAAGAAGCTCCGCGAGCTGGGAATTCGCCCCTACGGCGTCGTCCGGCTCGACTCGGCGTGCAGCCCCGAGGCATGGTCGGCCGACCCTGACGGGAACCAGGCCAAGATCGCCGAGACCTTCCGCCAGGCCGCTGCGATCGCCAAGGATCACGGCGAGAAGCTCGCCGCCGAGGGGGAGATCTGCTGGGGAGGCATGCACTCCTGGCGCAAGATGCTCGACCTCCTGGAGCGCGTCGATCAGCCGGACGTCCTCGGCTTCCAGGCCGACATGGCCCACACGCTCCTCTACACCCTCGGCGAGAACGCCCCCGAAGACCGCATCCTCCCCAAGAACTACGACTGGCACGACAAGCACGTCCTCGACGAGGCCCTGCGGACGCTGACGGACGCCCTCCGTCCCTGGACGCTCGACTTCCACGTCGCCCAGAACGACGCGACGGTCTTCGGCTCGGGCTCGCACGACCACACGGGCCGCCACTGCCTGGCCAACGATCCCAACGGCAAGCTGGACATCCCCCACCACGCTGGTTTCTGGCTCCGCGACGAGACCGGCCGGCCCACCCGGAAGTTCAAGCACATTTGCTGGGACGGCTGCATGTTCCCCAACGACGTCATGATGAAGCCCCAGACCTGGAACGACATCCTCGCGACCATGATCCAGGTCCGCGACGCCCACGGCTGGTCCGCCTGAGCCCGACCGAGCCGCCGATCCCTCCTGCATCCGAATATGAGAACAGGTGACGATATGTCCGAGAAGAAGCTTCTGAACATCGGCCTCGTCGGCTACGGCTTCATGGGCCGGACCCATTCCAACGCCTACAAGCGCGTCAATGATTTCTTCGACCTCCCGTATCGCCCGGTGCTGAAGGCCGTCTGCGGTCGCGACAAGACCGCCGCGCAGGCGTTCGCCGAGAACTGGGGCTATGAGTCGGTCGAGACCGACTGGCGGAAGCTGATCGAGCGCAAGGATATCGACGCGATCGACATCTGCACGCCGAACAACACCCACGCCGAGATCGCCATCGCCGCCGCCGAGGCCGGCAAGATGATCCTCTGCGAGAAGCCCCTCTCCATGGACCTCGTCCAGGGGCAGGCGATGGTCGACGCCGTCGAGAAGGCGGGCGTTGTGAACACGGTTTGGTACAACTACCGTCGCGTTCCGGCCGTGACGTTGGCCAAGCAACTCATCGACGAGGGCCGGCTCGGAAAGATCTTCCACTACCGCGCTGAGTTCCTCCAGGACTGGACGATCTCCGCCGATCTCCCCCAGGGCGGCGCGGGGCTCTGGCGTCTCGATTCGGCCGCGGCCGGCTCGGGCGTCACCGGCGACCTGCTGGCCCACTGCATCGACACGGCGCTCTGGTTGAACGGCTCGATCAACAGCGTCTCCGCCATGACCGAGACGTTCATCAAGGAGCGGAAGCACAGCCTCACGGGCAAGGTGGAGAAGGTCGGCATCGACGACGCCTGCGCCTTCCTCTGTCGGTTCGACAACGGCTCGCTCGGCCTGTTCGAGTCGACGCGCTACGCCCGGGGTCACAAGGCCCTCTACACGTTCGAGATCAACGGCGAGAAGGCGTCGATCAAGTGGGACCTCCACGACCTGCACCGGCTGGAGTACTTCGATCACGGCGACGACGGCATCCTCCGCGGCTGGCGGTCGATCCACGTCACCGACGGCGACCAGCCCTACATGAAGCACTGGTGGGTCCCCGGCCTCCAGATCGGCTATGAGCACACGTTCGTGCATCAGGTGGCCGACTTCCTGGAGAACCTGGCCTCCGGCAAGTCGACCCCGCCGACGTTCCGCGATGCGCTGGCCACCCAGGCGGTCTGCGACGCCGTGCTCGACTCGGCCGACAATCGGAAGTGGGAGACCGTCGTCCCCGTTTGAGGATTTGGTTGCGCGTCTCCCATCGCAAGGATCGTCGATATGAAGACCGGTATGAACCTGTTGCTGTGGACCGACCACGTCACCGAGGCCCAGGACGGGGTGCTTGAGTCGATCAAGGCGATCGGCTTCGACTCCGTCGAGGTGCCGATCTTCAATATCGACGATCATGCAGCCTACAAACGCCTGGGAGGGCGGCTGAAATCGCTGGGGCTCTCGGCGACGGCCGTCACGGTCATGGGGGGGCCGGAGATCAACCCGATCTCGTCCGACCCCAAGGTTCGTGATGCGGCCGTCGCGTATCTCGACCGGGTGCTGGAGTGCGGCCAGCAGTTCGGCTGCGAGATCCTCTGCGGCCCGCTCCACTCCACGATCGGTCTGTTCTCAGGCCGAGGGCCGACCGACGACGAGTTCCAGTACGGCGTCGAGACCCTTCAGAGGGTCTCCGAGAAGGCCGAGGCTCGCGGCATCCGGTTGGCCGTTGAGGCGCTGAACCGGTTCGAGTGCTACTTCCTGAACACGGCCGCCCAGACGGAGGCGTTCATCCGCGCGGTGAACCACCCGTATTGCCGGATGATGTTCGACAGTTTCCACGCGAACATCGAGGAAAAGGACCAGGCCTCGGCGATCCGGTCGTCGGCCGAGGAGACGATCCACGTCCACGTCTCGGAGAACGACCGCGGCACTCCGGGGACCGGCCAGGTGGCCTGGGACTCCTTTTTCGACGGCCTGAGCCAGACCAATTACGACGGCTACCTGACCATCGAGGCCTTCGGCCTCGCCCTCCCGGCGCTGGCGGCGGCGACCCGGGTCTGGCGGCCGCTCTTCCCCGACGCCGAGGGCCTTTGCCGCGACGGCCTGGCGTTCATCAAGAAGAACATAGGCCAATAAGCTTGGCCGTTCACGTTCCGGGAGGCTCCATGTCCGAGCGTTTCACTCGAGGTCGAGGTCTCGCCGCCGCCGCGTCCATGCTGGTCGTCGTCGCAACCGCCGGCGCGCAGCAGGCGCCCGCCACGGCTCCCGGCGCACAGGCCCCGGCCGCGGCCAAAACGCCGGCGACTCCCCAGCCTCGACCGCATGGCCAGCCGCTCAACGTCGATCCCTCGACCGTCACCGTCGACGACGGCGACACCGTCGTGATCCACTGGCCGGGCGGCGATGTGGAGACGGTCCGCATCCTGGGCATCGACTCGCCCGAGACCCGCCACGACGAGCACAAGATTCCCTACGACCAATCTTTCGGCCAGGAGGCTCGCGCCTTCGCCCAGGGAGCCTTCGCCACGGCGACGACGATCCAGCTCGTCCGCTCGGCCACGCTCGACCCCTACGGCCGGACGCTCGGCTATCTGCTGGTCAACGGCAAGAACTACTCGGTCCTCATCGTGAAGGCGAAGCTCGCCGAGGAGACGGTCACCTTCTACGGCGACAACGGCCTCCCCGGCCTCGCCGCCGAGGTCCTCGCCACCGCCAAGGCCGCCGGCCCGATGCCGTTCGAGCCGCCCCATGTGTATCGCAAGCGGATGCGAGCGGTGTCGGAAGCGGCCCCGGCTCCGCAGCACTGATCCACCATGCCCGTCGCCGTTCCCAGCACCTACGAAACGCTCTCCGCCATGATCACCCCCGCGCTGTTCATGACGGCGACGGGGTCGTTGATCATCTCGACGTCCAACCGGATGTCTCGGATCGTCGACCGGATCCGCCAGCTCAACCAGGAGGCCGACGACCTCGGCCGCGGGGCGAAGCAGGTGGATTTCGTGGAGGAGCGGCTGGAGCACATCTCGGTCCAGCTCGATCGCATGATCGAGCGGAGCGACACCATTCGGCTGGCGCTGACGGTGCTCTACTCGGCCCTGGCGATGTACGTGGGAACGAGCCTCACGCTGGCGCTCGACGCGCTGGCCGGCGGCTGGTTCCTCGTCGTGCCGACGACCCTGGCCATTCTGGGCGTCGGCCTGATGCTGGCCGCCTGCGTGTTGTTGATCCGCGAGGCGCGGATCGCGCTGCGGAACAACCGGCTGGAGATCCTCTTCTACCAGAAGCTCCGCAACCTCCGCGCAGCGAAACCGGCGGCGTCCTCCACGGAGGAATCGCCGCCGGCCGGTTAAAAACTCCGGATCGATCGGCGTCAGACGCCGACCTTCTTGCCGGCGCGGCCGGACCGCTTGCGGCCTTCCTCGGTCAGCACCTTCTTGCGGAGGCGGACCTTGGTGGGGGTGATCTCGACGAGTTCGTCGGACTCGATGTATTCGAGGGCGTACTCGAGCGAGATGTCGCGGGGGGGCTTGAGCAGGATGTTCTTATCCGAGCCCGAGGCCCGCATGTTGGTCAGCTTCTTTTCCTTGCAGGGGTTGACCACCATGTCGTCGTCGCGGGCGTTCTCGGCGATGATCATGCCCTCGTAGGTGTCGTCGCCCGGGGCGACGAACATCGTCCCGCGCTGCTGGAGGTTGTCCAGCGCGAAGCCGACGACCTGCCCGCGCACCATGCTGATCATCACGCCGTTGGCCCGCGAGGGGATCTCACCCTTCAGCGGCCGGTAGTCGTGATAATTGTGGTGCATGATCGCCTCGCCCTGGGTGGCCGAAATCAGCCGGCTGCGGAGGCCGATGAGGCCGCGGGCGGGGATCAGGAACTCCAGGTGGGCGTAGGCCCCCTTGACGTCCATCTTGCTCATCTCGCCGCGACGGCTGCCGACCAGTTCCATGACCGGCCCGATGTGGGTGTGCGGCACGTCGACGACCAGGAACTCATACGGTTCGTAGTCGACGCCGTTGATCTTCTTGATGATGACCTCGGGCTTGCCGACCGAAAGCTCGTAGCCTTCGCGGCGCATCGTCTCGATCAGGACCGAGAGGTGCAGCAGGCCGCGGCCCGAGACGATGAACGCGTCCAGGTCCTCGGCCGGCTCGACCCGCAGCGCCACGTTGGATTCCAGCTCGCGGTCGAGCCGGTCCTTGATGTGACGGCTGGTGAGGTACTTCCCCTCGCCGGTCAGCGGGGAGTCGTTCACCGAGAAGAACATGCTCAGCGTCGGCTCGCCGACCTCGATGCGAGGCAGGGCCTCCGTGACCTCGGGCGAAGCGATCGTGTCGCCGATCTCGACCGTGGAGAGGCCGACGATCGCCACGATGTCGCCGGCCTCGGCCTCCTCGACCTCGACGCGGCCCAGCTTGTCGAACAGCAGGACGCCGGTGATCGAGCCGGGGACGACGGCCTCGCCGCGCTTCAGGAGGTTCGCCCGCTGGCCGCGCTTGACCTTGCCGGTCGAGATCCGGCCGATGGCGATTCGGCCGACGTACTCGGAGTAGTCCAGCGTGGTGCAGACCATTGAGAACGGCTTGTCGAGGTCGACCTCGGGGCCCGGCACCTTCTCAAGGATCAGGTCGAAGAGGGGCCGCATGTCGCCGGAGGTCGCCTTGGGATCGTCCGAGGCGAAGCCGGTTCGGCCGGAGGCGAAGATGTAGGAGAAGTCCGCCTGCTCCTCGTTGGCGCCCAGCTCGACGAAGGTGTCGAAGATCTCGTTGAGCACTTCCTCGGGGCGGGCGTCGGGCCGGTCGACCTTGTTGATGACCACGATCGGCTTGATGTGGCACTCAAAGGCCTTGCGGAGGACGAACTTCGTCTGCGGCATCGGCCCTTCGAAGGCGTCGACCAGCACCAGGGCGCTGTCGGCCATCTGCAGGGTCCGTTCGACCTCGCCGCCGAAGTCGGCGTGGCCCGGCGTGTCGATGAGGTTGATTTTGACGTCGCCGTAGTTGATGGCGATGTTCTTGGCGAGGATCGTGATCCCGCGCTCGCGTTCCAGGTCGTTCGAATCCAGGATCCGCTCGCCCTGCAACTGCGAGGCGCGAAACTGGCCGGACTGGCGGAGCATCGAGTCCACGAGCGTCGTCTTGCCGTGGTCGACGTGCGCGATGATCGCCACGTTCCGGATGTCGTCCCGTCTCTTCATCTTAATCTTGGCCCGGGTCCCATGTGTCGAGGCGTATGTGCGGCCGATCCCAAATCAGAAAACGGCCGCGAGCCCAGTAGCCCACCGCCGCTCCGCCAATCCGAAGCCATCTCCGCTTCCCCCTAATGGTACGAAAATGACCCCGAATTGATCCAGAAGGAAAATGCAACCGGATTATGTGTTCAGTAGGCAGCGCGATCTCGGATCGCCGACGGCTCCGTCCCATCGAACACGACGGGCATCCCAATCGAGTTCGAGCGCAGACCGCTCGGGTTGCACACGGAGCGGAGGAGTCAAGGGGGACTGGCTCCGCAGCGCAGCGGAGGTGCCTGTCCCCCTTGGCTCGTCCCCCTTGGCTCCGAAGCGGCCTCGGGGATGCCCGGAGAAAGGGGACAGGCACCCGGCCGCCAGGTTGATACCAAGGGCCGAGGCGCTTTCGCCGGGAGCCAGTCCCCTTTCTCCTCCGCCGTGTGCGGTCGCCGCTCTCGACGGGTGCTCGTCGGCAAGCCATTTGGGGCCAATGGCTTGCGTCTGGTGGACTTATTGCTGCGGGCTCGCGTCCCGTCATCGCTTACAGCAGCGGCGCGAAGAGCCGGACGACGCTTTCGACGATCTCGCGGGCGCCGCCCGGCTTGGGCTCGTAGACCGTGCAGCCGCCGGCCAGCCGCTCGATCCATCGGGCGACCTCTTCGGCCCGATCCGAGGCGAAGAGGTAGAGGGCGACCTCGTAGTTCAGGAAGAGGCTGCGGTAGTCCATGTTCGCCGATCCGATCACGGTGAGACGATCGTCGAAGAGGACGGCCTTGGCGTGGAGCATCGTCGGCCGGTAGAGCAGCACCTCCGCGCCGGCTTCATAGAGGTCGCGGATATAGCCCTCGCGGGCGAAGTCGGTGATCGGGTGGTTGGAGCGCCTGGGGACGATCAGGCGGACGTCCACCCCTCGGCGCGCCGCCAGAACGAGGGCCCGAACGAGCATCTCGTCGGGGACGAAGTAGGGAGTGACGATCCAGACCCGTCGACGCGCGAAGAAGATCAGCGAGAGTAAGGACTCATAAAGCGGGTCCCCCTCGACGTCGGGGCCGCTGGCGACAACCTGAACCATGGCGGAGCCCGGTTGAGGGCTTTCCGTCGTCGGAGGTTCGCCCGGAGGGTGAGGCGGTCGGCGACGACTGGCGGCGAGTTCCTCGCCCGTGGCGAACTTCCAGTCGGATCGGAAGAGCCACTCCAGGTCGTCCACCGCCGGACCTTCGACGGCAACCGCCAGGTCTCGCCAGCGGGCGTGGTCGGGGAGCGGCCCCATGTAGGCGGCCGCCAGATTCATCCCCCCCGTGACCGCCGTCCGGCCGTCGGCGACGGCCACCTTGCGGTGGTTTCGCAGGTTGGCTCGACCCCGGAACGGGATGTGGAACATCGGCATGAAATAGGCGACGCGGCCGCCGGCCTCGATCAACGGCGCGAGCTTTCGGCGCCGCAGCCACCAGGAGCCGACGTCGTCCAGCAAGAGGCGAACCCTCACACCGGCTTCCGCTCGGCGGGCCAGGGCCTCGATCAGGGCCTGGCCCACCTCGTCGTCGCCCAGGATGAACGTGGTCACGTACAGGGTGGAATGCGCCTCCTGGATCAGATCCATCATCCGGGCGAACGTTTCCTCGCCCGTCTCTAGAAGCTCGACGCGATTCCCCGGTTTGGCCTCCGGAACGCCGAACGACCGCAGCAACCGCTCGGTGTCGAGGTCGATCGCCGGGGCGAGTCGCTGAGCCGAGCCCGCGTAGACCGGCGCTTTGCGGGCCGCCAGCCGGCTCATCTTCCGACCGCCGAAAATGATGTACAGCGGCACGCCGATGTAAGGGGCCAGGATCACGGCCAGCAGCCAGGCCATCGTGGTGGCCGGCGACCGCTTCTGCCGGAGCAGGTAGGCGACGAAAACGATCGCGAGCGTGAAGCCGAGCAAGGTCGTCAGCTCGGCCGAGATCCAGTAGTACGCCCTCTCCAGGACCTCGCGCAACGTTCCGGCGACCTCCGTCCAAGACGCGCCGACGGCTGCCCGCCCTTCGAGCGAACCGCCTTCACGCCTCAACGAAAGGCTACCAGCGCGTCAGGGCGACTTCGACAGGGCACCGGCTTCCAGCGTGCGGACCTCGCCGGGCTGGGTCGTCAGGTCGAGGACCTGATCCCGGTATCGAATCCGGCACTTCCCGCCACGGTCCGAGCGGACCACGGCGCGAGCCAGAACGCCTCCGTTCCAGGCGAGGTCGACCTCGAATCCGCCGCGGGCGCGGAGGCCCGTCACGGCGCCCTTCGGCCACGCCAAAGGCAAGGCGGGAAGCAGCTCGATCTCTCGCGAATCGGGATCGTCGGTTGGGCGGAGATGGCTCTGGAGAAGCAGTTCCGCGACGCCCCCCGTCGCGCCGAAGTTGCCGTCGACCTGGAACGGACCGCACTTGTCGAGCAGGCTCGGGAAGGTGCGGCGAGCGAGCTGGATCTCCAACTGGCGGAACGCGAAATCGCCGTCGTGGACCCGGGCCCAGAGCGGAATTCGCCAGGCGAAGCTCCAGCCGGTGTTGCCGTCGCCGCGCCAGCCGAGCAGAACCTTGGCGGCGTCGAACGACTTCAGGTCGGCCGGCGTCAGGTCCCAGCCGGGGAACAAACCCCACAACGGCGACATGTGCCGATGCTTATCGTTGGGCTTGTCCATGTCGACGATCCACTCCTGGAGCTGGCCGTGGCGGCCGACCTGATTCGGAGGGAGTCGACGCCGTACGTCCGCCAACTTGGCCATCAGGTCGGAGTCGACGCCCAGCAGGCCGGCGGCCTCGATCGTGTAACTCAGAAGTGAGCGGATGAGCTGGGCGTCCATCGTCGGCCCGTAACAGAGCGGGTCCTGCTCGGGCGAGATCGAGGGATTCGTGACGAGCCACCCCGTCCTGGGGTCGGGCACGAGGTAATCGACGAAGAAGAGCGAGGCCCCCTTCATCGCCGGGTAAGCTCGGCGAGCCAGGAACTCGCGGTCGCCCGTGTACAGATAGCGATCCCAGAGGTGATGGCAGAGCCAGGCGCCGCCGGTCGGCCAGACGCCGTCGATGTTGTTGATCGGGGCCGTCCCGCGCCAGAGGTCGGTGTTGTGGTGCACGACCCAACCCCGCATGCCGTATTGTTCGCGAGCCGTGCGCGATCCGCTGACGATCAGGTCGTCGATCATGTCGAAGAGCGGCTCATGGCATTCGGAGAGGTTCGTCGCCTCCGCCGGCCAGTAGTTCATCTCGACGTTGATGTTGGTCGTGTACTTGCTCCCCCACGGCGGGTCCAGGAGTTCGTTCCAGACCCCCTGGAGGTTCGCCGGTTGCGAGCCCAGTCGACTGCTGGCGATCAGCAGGTAGCGGCCGAACTGGAAGTAGAGCGCCGCGAGCGCCGGGTCGACCCGAAGCCCGATCGAGGCGCCCGATTCCGTCCCGCGAGAGGCGGGCGAGGACGCTGTCAGCGCGTTGTAATCCTTCGAGATCCGATCGACTCGACGATCGATGGGCCAGTCCGCCCGTTCGTCCCGTCCAAGATCCAGTGTCACGCGACGGAAGAGTTTCCGGTGGTCGGCCACATGGTCGGCCCGAAGCGACTCGTAGCTCTTGGACCCCAGACGAGCGAGCGTGGCCTCGCAGCGGGCCGCCGGATCGGCGGTGACGTCCTCGAAGGTCTTGAAGCTGGTGGCTGCCGACAGAACCATCGTCACGGCGTCGGCTCCCTCGATGCTCACCCCCGAGTCGTCCACCAAACAACGTCCGCCGGCATTGAAGACCCGCAGGCGAGACTCGAACCGGAGGCCGTCGTTGCGGACATGGCCGGACATCGCGAGCGTATCGATCCCGATCGCTCGCGACTGCACAGCCTCGTGTGGGCTCGTGGTGTTGGCTTGGAAGCTCACGGCGCCCTTCCGGTCGGCCTCGATGCGAACCACGATGACCTGGTCCGGGTAGCTGGCGAAGACCTCGCGCCGGTAGGTTACGTCGCCGACTCGATAGGTCACGCGAGCGACGGCCGAGTCGAGGTCGAGTTCACGTCGATAGTCGACAGCGCCTTCATGACCGGGCGTCCGAATGTGCAGGTCGCCGAAGGGCTGGAAGGCTTCCTGGTGGATCGGGTCGCTGAGGAACGAGCCGCGGACGATGGGGGCGGCCTCCTTGTCCTTGCCCTCGAACAGCAGCCGGCGAATTTCGTCCAGGTGGCCGCGAGCGCCCGCTCGGACGTAGTCGTGAGGCTTGCCCGTCCAGAGGGTGTCCTCGTTGAACTGGATCCGATCGTCGGCGACGTTGCCGAAGACCATCGCCCCCAGGCGTCCGCAACCGATCGGCAGGGCGGTCTCCCACTGCTTGGCCGGCTCCGAGTACCAGAGGCGAAGGTCTCGGCTCGGTTCGTCCGCAAAACAGAGCAGGGGCACCGCGAGCAACAGTCCGCCGATCATCGACGCGCGGGATGCCTGGGAACGCTTCATGAGTCGGCTCCTCGTCGCTGCATTTCAGGGCCTCGCCGGAGCAGGCCGCCGGGAGAGTTCTTCGAGGTACGCCCGATGGAATCCGCTCGGGTCGATCGGATCCGCGGTCGGAGAGGCGTGGAGGAAGACGCCGAAGCCCAGTTTGAACGTCTCGCCCGGCTTGACGACGACCCGGCTCTCCGGCCCCTTCGTGAGCGCCTTGCGACCGAATGGGTTGGCGACGGCCAGCCCGTAGTCGCGAACGTGGAACCAGCTCACGCGAAAATTGGCCGGGTCGGGGATCAGGCTCGCGCCCGCCCAGTGGCCGTCGACGACCCCGCTGTAGTCGCACCAGGCGGTGGCCTTGCCGCGGACGCCCTTCTCGTCGCGGTCTCCCTCGGTGTCCATGATCCGCCCGCCCCCTTTCACCGAGAGCGGTGTGGCGACGCGGAAGCCCAGGCCCATCTCCTCCTGGTCTCCGAAGACGAGATCGCCGTCGACCGCCGTGAACTCGGACTGGAGCGCGAGGAGGTAGCCGGACGACCGAGCGACGACCGTGACGCGGCCGACCTCGCGAGCATAGATCGCCCCGCCTGAAGTACGCCGATAAACGTTGCGGACGACGAAGGAGCCCCGGCCCTCGCCGCCGGTCGGTGGTTCGACGAAAGCCTCGTGCTCGATGGGCGCCTTGTTCCGCCAGGAGTCGGACCCCGAGAGGTCGCCGAACGCCATCCAGAGGCCGGGGTGGAGGTCGGCGTGGTCGACGGGATCCTTGCCCGCGATCGGCGGATGGTTGCGCGAGAGCTGAACGCCGCCCGGGCCGAACAGGTGGCTGAAATGCGGCCGAGGGATCGTGGAGTCCTGGTAGACGTAGGTCGCCACGGGGGAGCCGTCGGCCGTGATCCGAATTCGGCCGGGCTCCTGGTGGAACTCGACGTTCGGCTCCGCCGCGCAGGCTGCGGCCGTAAGGCCAAGGACGAAGACGAGGCCGCTGACAGGTCGATTCATCGATCAGGCTCCGCGGGGGACGGCCCAGTGGCCCTGGCGGTAGGATCGGCCCAGGAGACGATCGGCCTCATCGTCGCCCTTGATCCGCTCGGTGGCCGGGTCGAACTGGATCGTGCGGCCGACGCGGGCCGCGATATTGCCGAGGTGGCAGAGGGACGTCGACCGATGGCCGGTCTCGATGTCGGCGGCCGGGGCGCGGCCTTCGCGGATGGCCGAGACGAAATCAAGCTGGTGGTCGGGGACCTTCGGAAGCTCTCCCTCGACGGGCCTCGGCTTCCCCTGACGGTCGAAGAGTTTGACGACGCCCCCCTTGCAGAGGATCATCCAGCCCTCGGTGCCGTAGAAGATATCGCCGTTTTCCTCGCCGTCAGGCTGATAGGGGGACCAGATCCGCATCTCATAGATCAGTTGACGGGGACGGCCGGAGGGCGAGGCGCCCGGGTACTCGAACACGACGTTCTGGGTGTCGGGGAACTGCTGGTCGTCGTCGAAGAAGCACTTGGAGCCGATCGCGGCGATCCTGGCGGGATGCTCGTTCACGCCCAGGCCCCAGCGGGCGATGTCTAGCTCGTGGACGCCGTCGTTCCCCATGTCGCCGGTGCCGAAGTCGTGCCACCAGTGCCAGGTGTAATGGTGACGGTTCGCCTGGAAGGGGACGAAGGGGGCGGGGCCGACCCAGAGGTCGTAGTCGAAGCCCGGCGGCGGTTCCGACGGAGATGCACGGCCGATACTGTCGCGGCGCTGGACGTCGAACGCCTTGGCCACGAGCACCTCGCCGATCGCCCCCTCGTGGAGCAGCCGGATCGCGCGGAGGACCATCGGATTGGATCGGCTCTGCGTGCCGAGCTGGACCGTGCGGCCGGTGCGTCGAGCGGCCTCGACCATCAGTCGGCCTTCGCGAAGGTTGTGCGAGCAAGGCTTTTCAACGTAAACATGCTTCCCCGCGTCGACCGCGAGGATGGTCGCCGGCGCGTGCCAGTGGTCGGGGGCCGCGACGGTGACGGCGTCGATCGAGCGGTCGTTCAGAACCCGACGGAGGTCCGTGACTACCTTCGGGGTCTTGCCCGTGGCCTTGGCCACCGCCTGAGCGGCGGCCGCCGCGCGTGCCTCGTCGGGGTCGCAAACGTAGCCGACCGTCACGTTCTCCAGGGCGGCGAACTTCTTTATGAGCGACGTCCCCTGCCGCCCGCAACCGATCGCTCCCAGTGTGATCGAATCCGCCGCGCTGGCCTGGCCCGGCAACGCCGCGACGGCGGCCAGGCCCGCCACGGCCCCTCCCTGCGTCAGGAATTCTCTTCGGCTCGTCATCTTCCGTCTCCACGAGGAAAGGGGCCGGCGACTGCGATCAGGTTAGGGAGTCTTCGCATCCGAGACGCGTCGGAGGCGGACCGCCGTGTACGGCTTGCCGGGCAGAGGAATGCTCGGGCGTTCGGGACAGGCGAACGTATATCGATCCGAGGGCGTGACGGTGAAGGTCCCCTCGACGGGCGTGACCGTCATGTCCCAGGCGTCGATCACGTCGACCTGGAACGTCATCGGTTCGTTCATCCGCGTGCGAGGGATCTTGAAGGGCCATACCTTGGGAGCTTCGCGGCCGAAATAGAAGAGGTAGTATTCTCCTCGCTTGCCGACGGACGGCGATCCCTGCCACTTGTCGATCGGCTCCAGGCCGTGACTCGGGCCTTCCTCGATGATCTTGCGGAGGAAGGCGATCCGAGGCGGGCTCTGGCCATGGAGGACGCCCCCCTTGGACCACCAGATGACCTCGTCGGGACTGAGGTAGGTCTCGCCGTGGCCGACGTAAGTCCCGGCGATCGTCCCCTGCCAGAAGGCGTCGACCATCTCCTGCGCCGAGAGATGTCCCCAGCGATCGGGGAGGTTCCCCTCGTAGCAAACCTCGTCGAAGACGATGGGCTTGCGGTAGACGTCGCGGTAGAGGACGGCCCGGCCGTAGTCCTTCGTGGCCGATCCGTTCTGGATGCTCGCGTGGGTGATCCAGGGCTGCGAATGGTTGTAGATCAATGTCCCGTTATGGATCGACCGCAGGTGGTTGTACGGGTCGGCGTCTCGGACGACCATGAGCATCCGGTCCCAGTCCGACTCACGCTTCTCCTTCATGAAGTCCCACTCGTTGGCCAGGGACCACCAGACGTTGCGGTACGCGGACAGCCTCGCGACGACGTAGCGGAGATAGCGATCGTCCGCCTCCGCCGGCATGCGGTCGAAGCCCCAACGGCCTTCGTCGTAGGGATGCAGCAGGATCACGTCGGCCTCGATGCCGAGGTCGCGGAGCCGTTCGATGCGGTCTTCCAGGTGGCGGAAGAAGTCGGGATTGAACCGAGAAAAGTCCCAGGTCTTCGGCGGGGTCCCCTCGAAAGGGTAGCGCGGAGGTTCGGCCCGGTTGTAGGTGTATGACTTGGGGAAGACGCACATCCGGATCTTGTTGAAGGGCGAGTGCGCCAGCGTCTCCAGCGTCTGCGCCTCCAGCGACTCCATCTGATGGGTCCACGCGTAGCAGGTCGTGCCGATCGGGACGTATCGAGTCCCGTCTTCATACGCGAAGTGGAATTCGTTCCGCACCCGGACTGGGCCGTGGTTCCCCGGCGAGGGAGGCATGACCTCGATACGACCCGTCTTGCCGTCGAGTTCGCGGCGGTTGCTGTGAGTTGTGTACTCCCAGACTCCTGGACGATCGGGCATGAAGCGAATCCGATAAACGCCCGCGCCGTCGTAGAAGCCCGACGCCTTGAAGGTCCGCCCCTCCTTCAAGAAGACGGCGGATAGCTCAACGTCCGTGAAGGGATTCCCCTCCGACGGCCCCTGCAGGATGATCTCGGCGACCCCCCACTGCTCCACGGCGGACGACCCCCTCGAAGGCGCCATGAAGGCGGCGAGGCAGGCCGTGAGGATGAGCCGCAAGGCTGTACGCGCTGGGGAGAGGCGTCTTAAATCCATGGTGGCTCGTCGAGGTCGAAGAGGTGGTCACAGTCATTACGATCGGCCGAGCGGCATCCAGACGGACATCTCCGAATGGCCGCGGTTGCCCCACGCGAAATAGGGAACGAGCCGCAGGTCGAACGGTCGCTGCGGGGCGGTGGGCAATTCGCGGTAGAGCTTCCCGGACCAGTCGGGCTCGCGCCAGGCCTCGGCGTGGCCTTCCAGGACGGTCACGCCGCCCAGGAGCTTGGCGTCGTACCGAGGCTTGAAATTGACGGCCCGAGGGATGACCACGTCCTGCACGCGGACCCCTTCAGGAAGGTCGCTCGACTCGACGCAGTAGACGATCGGTCCGCGCTGGATGGCTACCTGATTGCGAGCCTCTTCGACCAGCGGGTTCGCCTCCATCAGCCGCGTGGGCATGGGGAGCGCCAACTCGACGAGGTCGCCCGGCTTCCAGGTCTGTCGGACTTCCGCGTACGAGCCGGCGAGAGGTCGCGGCTGCTCGACGCCGTTGACGCGCACCGACGCCTCGGCCGCCCAACCGGGGATGCGAAGCAGGATCGAGACCGCCTGCGCCGGGGCCTCGGCGATGGTGAGCGAGACCCGGCCGTCCCAGGGGTAGTCCGTCGTCTGCGTGAGCCGGAGCCGGCCGACTTCGAGCGTCGTGTCGAGGTTGTTGCCGCCGTAGAGGTGAACCCAAAACTGGTCCTTCGACCGTCCATAGGCGAAACCGGCCGATTCGGCGATGGTCCGAACCAGATTGGGGGGGCAGCAGAAACAACTGATGAACGGCTCGCGATGGCGATTCCAGCGCAGGTCGGCGGGCAGGGAGTCGAGCTGTCGGAGCGTGTTCGTGTAGAAGTAGCGCGTCCCTTCCAGGCTGACGCCGGCCATCGCGGCGTTCAGAAGGGTCGTCTCCATCACGTCGGCGAATCGAGCTTCGCCCGTGACCTGGAGCATCCGCTGATTCCAGAGCAAATTGCCGATCGCCGCGCAGGTCTCGTTGTGGGCCAGGCTCTGCGGAAGCTGGTAGTCTCGACCGTACGACTGGTGGACGCGGCTGATCGACTTCTGATCCTTGACCCCTTCGGGAGAGGCCCCGTCGAAGAGGGCGCCGCAGCCACCGGTGATCGCCAGCTTGTGGGTTGCGACGTCCTCCCAGACGGCCAGCAGCGGGGTGAGTAGGCTGGCGTCGCCGGTCTCGACCAGAACGTCGGCCGCGCCCGCGTAGAGGTAATTCGCCCTCGCGGCATGGCCGGCTGCCTTGGTCTGACGGCGGAACGGGATCCGGTCCTGGTTGTCGTCGGTGCCCCCCTCGACGAGGTCGCGGGCGTCGATCAGGGCCCGAGCAAGCTCCAGATAGCGCGGGTCGCGGGTCGTCCGGTAGAGTTCGACGATCCCCATGTAGTGGGCCGGACAGACGGCGTTGCGAGCGAGTTCCCTCGTCCGGACCTTCGACACGGACACCAGATAATCCCCGGCCTTCACGGCGACGGCCAGCAGGTTGGATTTGCCCGTCGCGCGATGGTGGACGCAGGCGGCCGTCATCAGGTGGCCGAGGTTGTAGGCCTCGAAATCCAGGCTGTCGAGGAACGGCTCGGCGCTCGTGTCGCCGCTGCGCGCCCGGATCTGGACGGGGGTGTGGAGATAGCCGTCCTCGCGCTGGGCCTTGGCGACAATGCCGATCACCTCGTCGAGCCGGCGATCGAGCGATTCGTCCCATTCTCGCGCCAGCAAGGCGGAGGCGGCCTCGATCCATTTGTAGAAATCGCCGTCGTTCCACTTGGGGCCGCGGTGTCGGCCTTCGGCGAGACCCGCGGCGATCTTGAAGTTCTGCAGGAACTGGGTCGGCTCCGTGCCGCTCATCAATTCCCACATCGACGGGACCATCGACTCGCGGCAGACGGTGAAACGATCGGCCCAGAAACCGCGCGTCCACGAGACCTCGCCGAGTCCGATGCTCCTCGTCTTCAGGCAGGGGCTTTGCGACGTGTCCATCAAGCCGAGGTCGCGTCGCCCTCGGCTGGTGCTCATCCACGGCGCCTGTCCCGCCGCGCGACGCAGCGAGCCGAGGCCGCCCAGGACGAGCCCCGCGCCCGAGGCGAGGAAGGAACGGCGATCGAGTCGGAATCGGCTCATGAGGAGATCCGCCGTAAAGAGAAGTCAGGGGCCGGGCGTTTCGCCGTCCGCCGCACCGTCGGTGGTCAGCCACAGAAGAGTCGGCCCCGCGTCGGCCGCGAGGAATTTCACGGGCCCGCCTCCGCGCACGGTCTCAGTCGACGAGTCGACGCGACCGGTCTTCGGATCGACCCGCCGGGCCGAGAAACCCGCACGCTCATGAGACAGGTCGACGACGACGGGATCACTCGCGCCAGCATACACAAGGTAATTGCGTCCGGGATCACCCAGGATCCATTTCCGGTCGTCGGATTCGGAGCGACCGATCGGTTGCATCCGAGGGACGGCGCGGAGTAGACGGGGGTCGACGCCGATGGGAAGGGGAGCCAGCGATCCTCCTGCCGCGAGGGTCGCCCAGCCGTCGTCGGGCGCGTCGGCGACGATGACGGCCTTCGTCGGGAAGCGGTCGCGATACTCCCGAACCGCCCGGGCGGTGGCTTCCACAGATCGTTTCTTCGTCCCCTTCCACTCGCGCTGCTGTTGCCGAGGAGCGAGGTTCTCGCCGCCCCTGGGAGCATAGAGCGAGCCGTCGGCCAGGTACCACCAGTATTTCAGCTCGATGACCGACACCAACGGCCCTCGGACCGGGTCGGCGAGGATCGCGTCCTGGACGTCCTTGGTCGCGCTCAGGCCGATCAGGACCTTGCGGCCCGTCTCGCGCTGCCACTCGGCGACGACGTCGAACCAGAACTGCATGAAGTGCAGCGGCCCCGTGAACTCGTCGCCCGTGAGGAAGACGACGTTGGGATGCCGGCCGAGAACATCCAGGCAGTGCCGGATGTACGATCGGTGGAGTGCTCGGCGGACCGCGTGATCGACGTCGTAGAAGTGGTCGGCCATGAAGATGCGTTTGCCGCCAGCGTAGGGGGGAGGCTCCGGGAAGCCCGTGTCCTGCAGGCAGTTCGCCGGCCGCCAGGGGAAGTCAGCCCAGTGGGCTCCGGCCTCGAGAATGTTGTGCTGGAAGTAGGCCTGGTGGATGAGCACCAGTCCTTTGCGGTCGCAGTGGCCGGCGAACTCGTCGAGGCGGTTGAAATACCAGGGATTGAAGCGTTCCAGGTCATACTTGCTGAGCCCGTCCCAGGCCGTGCCCCGACCACTCCGCGCCCACGGCTGTTCCAGGAAAGGCGCCCAGACGTCGCCGTCAATGCGACGGGCCATCTGGTGGTCGTCGCGGCGGCGGTCGTACCAGAGGCCCCAATGATGCTCAAGCGCCGATTTGCCCGTGCGAGTCATCAGGTCGGTCAGATCGTCGAGGTCGTCGGTGAAGCCCGGCCCCTCGCGGCCGGGGACGAATCGGGTCACGCCCACGCCGAACTCGCCGCCGCGCGTCGGCAGGGCGCTTCCGCGCCACCAGGTTGTGCCGATTCGCCCGCCGGTCAGCACGGAGTCGTCACGGGTCAGCCAACCGTTCTGAAGGGTCAGCGGTGCGACAGGCGCGGGAGGCTTCGAAGCGATCGTCGGTGAATCGTCGCGAGTCGATGAAGGGATGCCGTGTTCGGAGTGTTTCCGAGGCTCCAGCGTCTTCAGTGCGCTGGGGCCGAGCCGCTCGGCGAGTTGCGCCCGGTAGAGGCTCTCCGGCTTGACGAACTCGTTGGGTGCCTGCCACTCGCCGTCGCCGAAGAACTGGCCCCAGCAGCCGATCGCCCAGTTGTGCGCGCCCGGCGGCTTCCGGCAGGTCACCACCGAGGCCGAGCATTGCCAGAGCACGCTGTTGGCACCAGCCCATCCCGCCCCCTGGCCTTCGGTCTCGCGGTTGGTCAACGAGAGGCCGGCGCCGTCGATCTTGACGTTGTCATAGAGGACGCCCGTCGCCCAGCTTTCGACCGGGCCGCTGAAGCCGAGCGGCTCCGTTGCGGTGCATTCCACATAGGCGTTTGGCCCCGGCGTCAGAGCCCCGACGGCGAAATCATGCCTTCCCTGACTGGAGCGGCAGCGAAGGAAAAGCGTGCTCTGGCCGGACGTGATGAAGGCGTCCCGCCGTCGGCCGCCGATCTCCGAGACCGGCTCGACCGACTCGCAGTCCTGGACGGTGACCTGTTTGGAGCCGTCGAGGATTCGGACCGTGGAGCCGGCGAAATGCGCCGCAGCCAGGTTGCGGACCCAGACGTTCTGGGCGGCGTCGATGCGGACGGCGTCCCAGGCGTGTTCCTCGTCGCGGGGGTTGCTGGGGTCGAAGGCCGATTCGCAGCGCAGATCTTCAACGCCGACCCGTTCGATTCGGCCGTCCCAGGTGTATCGCTGGATCGTCGCCGTCCCAAGCTTGGCGTCGATCGCATCCGTCAGGGGAGCATCGAGAGTCATCACGGCCCCGTCGACGGCGGTGACGACGCGGTCTGAGAGGCCCGTCATCGCGCCGGGGCGCCAGTTCAGGGAGCCCTCATACCCCAGGGGGAATCGGTCCATCCCCAGGGCGGCGATCCACTCGGCCGTGGCGGGCCGGACGATCGCGACCGCATCGCCGACGCGAAAGCCGGA
This sequence comes from Paludisphaera rhizosphaerae, assembly GCF_011065895.1. NCBI lineage: Bacteria > Pseudomonadati > Planctomycetota > Planctomycetia > Isosphaerales > Isosphaeraceae > Paludisphaera > Paludisphaera rhizosphaerae. The sequence goes on from NZ_JAALCR010000016.1 coordinate 93,742, forward strand.
AGTACGGTCGAGCGTCAGTCGAATCGAGCCGACGGGGACGTAGGCGTCCACAACGCGGGAGGTGCCTTGCGAGTCGTACTGACGTTCGCCGCGACCCTCGATTCGGATCAACGGCCGCCGTCCGATCCCCGAGGCGACCAGGACGGTCGCCGCCCCCTCGCCTCGAAGGACGACGCCGCTCGTCGTGATCCGAAGGCTGCCGGCGACTTCATGGCGGCCGGCTCGAAGGAGAACCGCACCGCGGAATCCGAGGGAGTCTGCGGGGAGCGAGGCGATTCGATCGAGGGCGGCCTGAATTCGCGCCGTGGCGTCGCCGGGATCAGGGGCGATCACGATTCGCGTCGGCACATCGGGGATCTCGACGCCGCCGCCGCCGTATCCGGCGTGCGAGAAGTCGGGGATCCGGTCGCCTCGGTCGTCGGCCGTGTAGACGAGTTTGCCCGCCTTGTCGACGCTGAGATACTGCGGCGGCGGAGGTCCGGCCGCCGTCGCAGTGCTCACCGAGACAACGACGGCTAGCAGGGCCTGCAGAGGTGCTCGTCGCGGGACCGAAATCACGGCCGCGCCCCCTGGCTCGGCGAGCCGGAGCGAAGCGTGTTGCGGTTGTTCTCCGCCTTGGTGTAATCCAGGAACGTCGATGGATCGGTGCCGTTGAGGTGTTCCTCGATCGCAGTGTAGCCGTCGTGGTCGGCGTCGGAGGAGGCGTCGGCCGGATTCGTCGGGTCGAGGCCGTGCAGCCGCTCCCAGGCGTCGGGCATGCCGTCGCGATCCGTGTCTTCCGGGGTCGTGGAGGCCCGGTACTCGGGCCAGCCGCCGACGTCCGCGGGGGAGTCGATGATGCCGTCGCCGAAGGTCGGCTTGCCGCTGCGGACCGTGGCGATGACGCGCTCGTCGACGGGGTCGCGGCGCGGCAGGGTCGCACCGACGTCGGCCATCACTCGCTCATAGGCGGATTCGGCCGATTCGGTCTCGACGGCCGGCGCGGGGAACTCGGTGCGTGAGCGAGCCTCAGCCTCAGTCACCTTGGGGATGACGATCCCCTTGTCCATCCCGGCCTCGTCGAAATAGACGCCGCCGGCCCAGTTGTCGGACGTGATCGATGGGTAGCCGTCGACATAGTTCCCCTCGACGTACCAGAGGCCTCCGCCCGGGTAATCTGTGCGGGGCGAGCGGCCCTGAAGGCGGCAGATCCGGTGCCGGAGAAGCTCGTCCTTCGTCGCCGGCCCAGCCTTGTAGTAGTTGTTGACGAGGTTGACCCGAGAGCTGCCGTCGCCGCCGTCGGCCGTGCGGTGGACCCAGTTGAAAATCACGTTGTTGCGGTAGTCGAACAGGCCGTTCATGCCGATGCTCGGGTTTCGGCCCGTGTTGCTGGCGAACAGGTTGTGGTGGAAGGAGCAGGGCTGGCCGCCCCAGGTCCCGCCGAACGCGTGGTTGTATCGGTTGAGGGCCTCGCTGGAGATCGACCACTGGATCGTGACGTGCTCCAGCGGCATCTTCTTTAATGTCGGGCCCTCTCCCTTGATCCACCGATAGAGCGAGAGGTTCTCATCAAGCCCCCAACTCGCCGAGACGTGATCCACGATCACGTTGGCCACCGGGTAGCCCCCCAGCGCGTCGTCGCGAACCTTCAGGTTCCCTCGGCGGAACCGCATGTACCGGATGACGACGTCGTGCGTGTTGATGTGGACGCTCTCTCCCCGGACGCAGACCCCGTCGCCGGGAGCGGTCTGGCCGGCGAGCGTCAGGTAGGGATGCGTGATGTCGACCGGCTTTTCCAGCGTGATCAGCCCCGCGACGCCGAAGACGACCGTCCGCGGGCCCTCGGCTTCCAGCGCCTCTCGGAATGAGCCGGGGCCGGAATCAGCCAGCGAGGAGACGACGAAGACCTTGCCCCCTCGGCCGCCGGGCGTGCCTGCCCCGGAGCCTTCCGCGCCGGGGAAGGCGGGGACCTTCGGCGTTTCGCGGGCCCCGGCCGGCGTCAGAGCGCCCCAGGCGAGGCCTGCGGCCGCGGCCGCGATTCGCAGGGGACGCGTCCCGATCGACGTCATGCGACTCTCCTTCTTGCAACACGAGGTGCTGATGGGATTTCGGGCTGGGCGGCTCGGGTCAATAGGCGTCGGAGGAGACGACCTCGCCCCCGTCCTTCGTGCTGAGGGCCCTCCAGGTCGTCAGGTTGACCGAATCCTTGATGAACTTCACGCTTCCGTCGCAGAAGAGGACGTTCACGCCGCCGCCGTGGTAGCTGCGGGCCGCATTGAATTCGCGCTGGGCGCCCGAAGCCTGGAAGCAGGGAGGGGTCAGAGCCGGGCCTGGGCAGCCGCCCGAGCCGTCGAGCTGGTCGACGATCGCGGAGTTCGGGGCCGTGGCCGCAGTGAACATGTAACCGCATTTCGTGGTGCCTGACCAGACGTCGCCGCGAGCGTCCGACTTGCTCCCCGTGTCGGGGACGATCTTGATCTCGCTGGCCATCGTCGTGTTGCTGGTGCCGTCGATGATGTCGCGGATGCTGTACGGGACGATGGCGTTCGTCGTATTGTTGACCCGGAACGGGCCGCGGATCGACGTAACGCTGTCGAAACCGTTGCCGATCACCGCAGGGGCGAACGAATCGGTCGGCGTCATGTTCTGGACGTAGTCGGAATTGCCGAAATTGACCATGTAATTGCCCTTCGCTCGATTCGGAATGGTCGCCGAATTCGAGAGCCACATCGCGCCTGCGAGCGGATCAGAGGGGCAGTTGAAGATGGAGATCTTCATCTGGATGACCGTCATGTTGAGGAGCGACGTCGACGCCTGCGACATGTTGGCGGCGTTGTAAGCCGGCACCTGTTCCAGGTAGGGGAGCAACAGGAAGACCCAGCTCTGGGCGGGGCTGTTCTTGGCGCCCCAGGGGAAATTCCCCTGCACATCATGATGGTTCATCATCCCCAGACCGATCTGCTTCAGGTTGTTCACGCACTGAATCCGCCTCGCCGCAGACCGGGCGGCCTGAACCGCCGGCAACAGCAGAGCGATCAGCACGGCGATGATCGCGATGACGACCAGAAGCTCGATCAGCGTGAAGCCGCGAGAGCGCCGAGTGCCCATACGTACCTCCGGGAAAGCCGAGAATCGGCCGGATCGAGGGGGGGATCAATCAGACTGACGCGGTCCCCCCTGGCACGACCTACCGGGAGAACGACGATTGATCCCAGACATGTGATGGAAGTGTAGAGATCCCACTGAGACCTCAGCGGGATTTCTCTATTGCTGGTTGCGATCCTACTGAGATCTCAGTAGAATCTCAAGAAGAATTCGACGAAAATTTCTCGAAGTCAGAATGCATGTCTTGAACATCTTGATTTGAATCATAAGAGGTGGTGTCGATGTCGATCAAACCCGCCACGTCCGAGGTTCTGGCCGGCGGCGCCTCGAAGGGGCCTGCACGCGGCCTCTTCAAGAGTCGGGCTTACGACGAGATCAAAGGAATGATTCTGAGCGGCGAGTTGGCCCCGGGCGCGTTCATCGCCGAGCGGCCGCTCGCCTACCGGCTGGGGATGAGCACGACGCCGGTCCGTTCCGCCTTGCAGCGTCTGGAGATGGAGGGGCTGATCCTGATCTCGCCGCAGCAGGGGGCCGTCGTCCGGGACTTCTCGTTTCGCGAGGTGGCCGAACTCTACGAGATCCGCATGGCGCTGGAGCCGTTCGTCGCGCGGCGGATTGCGGGGAGGTTGACCGCGGAACAGATTGAACGCGTGAACGCCAACCTGGCGGCGCAGCAGGCGAATCTCGCCCGGCGCGACATCGGTCTATGCGTTCGGCTGGACGAAGATTTCCACACGCTCTTTTCCGAGTTCCTCGACAACCGCGAGATCTGCCGTGTGATGGGAACTCTCCGCGACCGCACGCACCGGGTCTTCCACCGCGTTTTTTCGCTCAACCCCGGCCGGATGGAGGGGAGCTACAACGAGCACGTCGTCATCGCCAAGACGATCATTGAGGGCGACGCCGAACTGGCCGCGCAACGAGTCGAAACCCATCTCGACTACGGGCGACGGGCGCTGATCGACCCCCACGGAGCCTGACCTAACGCAAGACAACCCGAGGACTCTCCCATGTTCGCAGCGATTCCGACGGCGTGCGCTCTCATCCTGGCCGCGGCGGCCGGAGACGCTTCGATCCGAGTCGACCTGAATCCCGACAACGGCCGGGGCGACGTCGTCACCCAGGGTCGGGAGAACTGGCCCTTCAACCCGACGCATCCGTCGCGAGAGTTCGCCGGAGTCGCCGTGGCGTTCCGGTCGCAGTCCCCCCTGGTGGTTCGCTGGTACAAACCTCTCCTCGCCTATGGCGCAACTCAGGCGTCGGACGGCGTGGCCGCATCGGGATCGCTGGAGATCGTCCTGACCGGCCTCAAGCCGGGGCCTCATACCCTGGCCACCTTCCACAATCGACTTGAGGAAGGTCCCGTCCCCAGTTACGACGTCTCCGTCGCAGGCAAGCCGCTCGTCAACGGATTGACTCCAACGACGCGTATCCACGACGACGCCGACGCCGCCTGCGCCTTTATCGAGTTCACGGCTGGCGCCGAGCCGACCGTCGTCACGATCACGGCGAAAGGAGGCGATGGCGAGGTCATCGTGAACGGCCTTGAGATCGATTCGTCCGACCCGAACCACCGGGCGATCAAGCCGTCGCCCTTTAACGGCGACAGTCACGTGGACGCCGAGTCAGGCTCCGCTCTCTTGAGTTGGACCTCTCGCGAACCGGCCGCACGTCATCGGATCTACTTCGGCGCCGATCGCGCGGCGGTCGAGGCCGCCGAGCCGTCGTCGCCTGAATTCCGAGGCGAATCAACGACCGCCACGTCCAGGGCCGAGGGGCTTTCCAGCCATCGTGACGCCTTCTGGCGCGTGGACGAAATCTCCCCTACCGGCGCGGTCACGCGTGGCGACGTCTGGTCGTTTCGGCCGCGTCACCTGGCGTTCCCAGGGGCTGAAGGCTACGGAAGATTCGCCCGAGGCGGTCGCGGAGGCCGGGTGATTGAGGTCGTCAACCTGGACGACTCCGGCCCCGGCTCCTTCCGCGCCGCGGCCGAAGCCCAGGGGCCGCGCACGGTGGTTTTCCGCGTCTCTGGAGTCATCCGGCTAAGGTCGGCCGTGTCCGTGCGGAACTCCTATTTGACCGTGGCCGGTGAGACGGCGCCTGGCGACGGGATCTGTTTTCGAGGCTACATGGTGGGGACGGCTCCCAGTTCGAGCGATGTGATCATGCGTCACATTCGGGTCCGCCCCGGGGACGAGTCCAACCACTCGGTCGATGGCATGGGACTTGGCGGCGACCACACGATCTTCGACCATTGCTCCGTCAGTTGGTCGATCGACGAAGGGCTCGACAGCCGGTCGGCCAGGAATTCGACGTTCCAGCGCTGCATGATCTCGGAGGCTCTGAACGACTCGTTCCAGCGGCATCCGCACTCGTACGCCGGTTCGATCGGCGGGAACCTGGTCAGCTATCACCACAACCTGCTGGCCCACTGCGCGGGGAGAAACTGGTCGCTCGCGGGAGGCTACGACCAGGCGGTACGGTTCGCCGGTCACATGGACATCCGCAACAACGTCGTCTACAACTGGGAGCATCGGACGACCGACGGCGGCGCGAAGCGCGTCAACTTCGTCAACAACTACTACAAGCCCGGCCCCGCTACTCGCGTCTTCCACCTCGTGAAGCCCGACGTGGGCTCCGAGTCCGACCGCCAGGTCTACTACATCGCCGGCAACTTCATGGAAGGCCGACCCAGCTACGACGACGACAACTGGAAGGGCGTCACGCCCAACGGAACCGCTCCGCTCGCCGAGTTCCGCTCGGACCAGCCGTTGTTCCCCTCCTACGTCACGACGACCTCGGCCGCCGAGGCGTATCGCGACGTTCTGGCGGACGTCGGCGCGACGCATCCCCGCCAGGATTCACTCGATCGCCGCGTCATCGAAGAAACCCGCACGGGAACGGTCTCCCTTCGAGGGAGCAAAACCGGGCTCCCCGGAATCATCGACGTCCCCGGCGACGTTGGACCGTCCCCCTGGCCCGACTACCAGACCCGCGACGTTCCGGTCGACTCCGATCACGACGGTCTCCCCGATGAGTGGGAGCGGCGTCATGGGCGAAATCCCTCGTCGCCGGCCGGTGACTTCTCCGACTCCAACGCCGACCCCGACGGCGATGGTTACACCTTGCTCGAAGACTATCTCCACGAGCTGGCGTCGCAGCCTTGAAGCAGGATAGGGAGCCGTTGAGGGCCGGCGGAGCCCGCCGGCAGGGCCGTGTTGGATCGGCCAGCATCAGTTGTGCTGGCCGACCTGGAAGGTGGGGAGTGGAGACGAAGGGGATCGAACCCTCAACCTCCTGGTTGCAAACCAGGCGCTCTCCCAATTGAGCTACGTCCCCAGCATTTGCCAGCGATTACTGATTGTACCTACCTCGGCTCGCTTGGGAAGGTGGATCACGGCCGGTCCGCGCGACTTGTCTGGGAAACCGGAGGCGGCCTCAACGGAAAACGCGCTGGGAAAACCAGTAAAGGTTGTTTCGCCACTCGATCGGGTCGTGGGCGTGGCCGTCGACGTGCCAGACGTGCGGGACGTCTTTCTCCTTCAGGTAGGCGTGAACGCCCTGGCTGATCCGGATCAGCCCGTCCTTGTTCCCGCAGGCGAGCCAGAGGAGTTTCAACTGCTCCTTCGCTTGGCTCGGGTCGGGGACGAGTTCGGCGGCCGGCTTCGTGTTGGGAGCCGATGAGAACCCGCCGACCCAGGCGAAGACGTCCAGGTGCGACAGCCCGAAGTTCAGCGACTGGCCTCCGCCCATCGACAGGCCGGCGAGGGCTCGATGCTCTCGGTCGGCCTGGACGGAGTATCGCGCCTCGATCGTCGGCACGACATCTTCAAGGAGGTCCTTCTCGAAGGCCGCGAAGGCCGGGGCGGCGGCGTAGATGTTCCCCTCGGGGCGATCGTTCTTCTGGGCCCGTCCGTTGGGCATGACCACGATCATCGGGACGATCTTGCCGTCGGCCAGCAGATTGTCGAGGAGGGCGTCCACCTTGGCGAAACGCTGCCATTCGGTCTCGTCGCCGCCGATGCCGTGGAGCAGATACAAAACCGGGTACTTCTTCTCGGTCGTGTAACCCGGCGGCGTGTAGACCTGCATCTTGCGAGTTGCGCCGACCGATTTGGAGTCGTACGAGATCATCTCCAGACGTCCGTGAGGCACGTCCTTCACGACGTTGATTTCCGCCGGAGGCTCTGGGAAGGCCGGAACGTCGTCAGCATTGAGGACGATGGGCCCCCCTCGTTGCGGAGGGCCGCCACGGTTGGGGGAGGGACGAGTTGCGCCTGGAGGTGCTTCCTGGGCTGAGGCGGCCGCCAGGAAAATCAAAGGTGCAATCACGGCCAGGCCGGCGCGTTTCATGGTTGTTCTCCCTGGCTGGCGGTTTCAAGGCCCTGGAAAGGGTCGACGGTCATGAATTGGTCAGCACGCTGAACACGGCGTCGAAAGCGGGCTTGGGTCGCAGGTCGCGATCCCAGAGCAGGGGGTGGTTGGTTCGACGGAAGACCGGCCAGAAGTTCAGCCAGGAGCTGCCGTCGTGGACGCCCCAGAACGTGACGCGGCTCACGACGCCCGGGTGTTTGAGGAGAACTCGGAAGAGGCGATCGTAAAACTGGGCCTGCGACGCCGCGACGTCGGGAGGCAGGCCGTTGGTGTAGGGGTCGGCTCCCCTCTGTTCACGAGCGGCGACGTCCGCCCCTCTCGTCCGACGAGGAAGCACGTCGACGTCCAACTCGCTGACGACGATCTTCACGCCCTCCGAAGCGTAGGCGGTGATCGCCCGGTCGAGCCTATCCACGGCGGTAGGGTCGTCGAGCCTGAAATGCGACTGAATGCCGACGGCGTCGAGACGGACGTTCCGGGCTTTCAACTCGCGGACCAGGCGAAGCGTTCGTTCGAGCTTCCCGGGGGTTTCGTTGCCGTAGTCGTTGTAGTAGAGTTCGGCGTCGGGATCAGCCGCGTGGGCGAATTCGAACGCCTGAGCGATATAGTCGTCGCCGATGGCCTGACGGGCCGGGGTGTCGCGAAGATACCGGCCCTCGCCGTCGTTGTCGCTGATCGCCTCGTTGACCACGTCCCACCCGACGACCTTGCCCCGGTAGCGTCCCACGACCTTGTCGATGTGCGTCTTGAGATTCCTCAGCGCCTCGTCGCGCGGCAGCGGTTTTCCATCCGGGCCGCGGAACATCCACGACGGCGCCTGGCTGTGCCAGCAGAGGGTATGACCGACGACCTTCTGATCGTGCTTCCGGGCGAACTCCACGATCGCGTCGGCCGCCTCGAAGTTGAACACCCCCGGCTGCGGCTGGAGCGCTCTGGGTTTGAACTCGTTCTCGGCGGTCAGAACGTCGAACTGATCGGCGATCAACTCGGACGCCCTCGGCTCGCGAAGCTGCCGCGACGAGACCGCCGTCCCGATCAGGAACCTCCCCTCCACGGCCCTTCGAAGGGACCTGGTCGTCGCTCCGCTTTCGAGGGATCCGGCCGGGGACTGGCCGTAAGCCCGTGCGGGCCCGACAAAGCTTATCAGGGCGGCGAGCAGCAGGAATGTCGCGGCACCCAGGGACGCAATGCGGCCAGGCGGTTTGCCGTCGCCGACGAACTTTCCAGGGCTCTGGTCGAGACCTGCAATCGGGCATCTCATGAAGCGTCCCTCATCCACCAGGGCCGTCGTCGACGCACCGTCGACACCCCCTGGACAGGGCTAGGCAATCGCTTACCATGATGAGGAGTCTACACGCATCCTACCGCGTGTCAACGACACGGCGACACCGCGCGCGGACTCTCTCAATCGTCGCTGCTCCGTCCGTCGCCGGCCGGGCGTTCTCTTCTCGCCGTCCTGCCTCGCGTGGAGCCTGTCCTGTGCAACGCCGACCCACCCTCTCGGACATCGCCAGGCTTTGCGGGGTGACCGCCTCCACGGTCAGTCGGGTTCTCAACAAGAAGCCGTCGTTCTCAACCAGTCCGGAAGTTCGTCGGAAGATCGAGGAGACCGCCGAGCAACTCGGCTACGTCCCTGACCTCGCCGCGAGGAACCTCAGCCGGCGCACGACGCGTGTGGTCGGCCTCTTCGCATCGCCGGCGACGCACGTCTCAGAGGGTATCTACGAGCCGTTGATCGAGGGGGTTCTGGAAGCCCTGCACGCGAGCGACTACGACGTGTTCTTCGACCTGAGCGCCAGCCGGGGCCGCCGTCTCCCGTTCTGGCGATTCGACGGAGCGCTTCTGCTGCAATGCCCGCGTCCCGAGACGGTCGAGGAACTGGACCGCCGTCGCGTCCCCTACGTCTGCGTGAACGAAACGGTTGGTTCTCCCGTCGTGCGGGTTCTCGCGGACGACGGCATGGGGATGCGGCGAGCCGTCGAGCATCTGGCGCAACTGGGGCACCGTCGACTGGCCTACGCCAACGCGCGGTCGAATTCGCTGCCCCACTACTCGATCGCCGAGCGCCATGAGACGCTTCTGGCTTGCTCCAAGGAACTCGGCGTCGACCTTGTCGGGCTTCATGATGCTCCGTTCGCCGATGCGAAGGAGTTCATCGTCTCGACCGTGGTCGACCAGGGGGCGACGGCCGTGATCACTTACGATCATCAGATCGCCGTCGCCATCGTCGGCGCGGCGGCAGGACTGGACCTGCGGATCCCGGAGGACTTCAGCCTCCTCTGTTTCAACGACGTTTTCCCCGTCGTACTCATGCCCACGCCCCTGACGGCCGTGAGCGTGCCGGCGCGGGAGATGGGGCGGGTCAGCGGGCGTCGATTGCTTGAGAATCTGGCGATCCGCGGACCGAACGAGGCGAAAGAGATTCGACTGCCGGAAGAGCTTGTCGTCCGCCTCTCGACGGCGCCCCCCCGCCGGGAAGGCCGCGCCTTGGGCCGCAACCGGCCTGAATCCTCGAGGAGCCACCAGCGTCAGGAACTCCATACCGAGTGAATCTCGGAGAGGCCGGCGCCAGGATCCGTGGTCTGCCCTTGCAACCTCAGACGCCTCAGTTGGTGCGGATCCACTCCTGAACGGCGAGGGTGGCTCGGCCCCGACTGGGGAAGGGGGTGGCCTGCCAGTTGGGGAGGCCGGCCGCGGGGTTCGACATCTCGTCGATCCACTGCTTGATGAGTTGCGGCGACTGACTGACCATCGCGGCCCTTCGAAGTCGGCCGTTCGGCAACGGTTGCTCGAAGAGCACGGCGTAGTAGGGCATGGGGTCGTAGCCCTTCTGCTTCGTGAGCTTCGTCAGATACGCGTTGATCGTCTTGTCCAACTTGCCGAGGTCGGCTCCGAAGACCTCACGAAACGTTTTGACGTGATCGTCGGCCGTCCGAGGTTCGAGCGGCGCGGCGGCTCCCATGATTCGGAGGAACCGAGTGAAATCGTCGACCCGCTTCATCGCCAGGTAATGCGTGATCGCCCAGGCGAGCGCGTATTCCGTGGGCGTCAATTCGTTGCGTCGAATCATCGCCTCGACGAGCGGCTGGCCTGGATCGCGGAAGAGCGACTTGGTCTGGACGTCCTGACCTCGCATCGAGAGCGAAACGGGGTCCTCGATTTCGCGGATCGTCGCCATGTGGAGGTTGTTGATCTGACCGAGGCCGTCCCAGGCGGCGACCCCCTTCCGCGGGGGCGCGGGCGTCGCGCAGTACTCGGCCAGGCCCTCGACCAGCCAGAGGGGCCAGTCGCTGAGGCGCGGCTGGACGCCGATGTTCTGAAGGATTTGATGGGTTCCCTCATGAGCCGTCATCTGGGGCTTGAGAAGAGCGTCGACCTCGGGACCGCTGCGCCGGCCTGAAGGAGTCTCGTAGAGGAAGATGCGGTTCGTGTAGATCTCGTAGTAGGCCTGAACGTCCGGAGCAACGGGACGGAACGCGCGGAAGTCCTCTTCCTTCTTGAAGATGACCGCCACCAGCGGAAACTCGGCCTCGTGCACGCTCATGTCGTGGTTGCGGAACGCGGCGGACAGTCGCTCGTAGAGGTCCTCAAGCAGAACGCCGTTCGACTTGGCGAACGCGTCTCCGTCGGGCTGACCTGGATCGCTCTGATAGAGGATCAGATAGTGCTTCGTCCGATGGAGCTTGAAGCCGGAAAAGGGACCGGTGAGGAGCCGATCGCTCATCTCATCGGCGGTGAGAGGCTTGAACGGCTCGTCGGTCGGGACGAGCATCGAGGGGACGCCCAGACGGCCGTCGGGAAGCATCACGACGGTCTTGCCGTTGTGACTGCCGTGGAGCCGGGCGACGATCTGGCGGCCGTCCTCGTCTCGGAGGAGGAATCTTCGCTCCTCGGGAACGGCGAGTTTCGCCTGGAGTTCGTCGATCGCAGGCGCCCCGAAATCCGGCGGGGTCAGGAGAGCGGGGGAGGCAGCGACCTCGTCTCCCCGGGCCGGAGTCGCGACCCCCTCCTGAGCGGAGGCCTTGGCCGAAAGTCCACCCAGGAACCATAACCCTCGGGCGAGCGGCCGAGCCTCCAAGAGGCGGCAGACGGCCTGGCCCACCAGATTGACGCCGTTCGTCGTCGCCGCTTGCAAGAACATCGCGGCTTTCCGATCGAGCGATTCGGGGAGCCGCGGCGTGGGGGCCGATTCTCGGAAGACCAGGGGAGGAGAGGCCGCCGCCGAGGTCGTCCAGGCGGCCGACGACCAGACCGCCGCCGGAGCGGAGATCATCATGAGCAAAGTCAGCTCAAGCAGGCCGAGCGAGCCGATGAACGCACGCCGATGCGCAGGCGCTGAACGTCGAGTTCCCTCAATCGCACCCGACGTCGGAGTCGTCAGGAGCGTCCCACAGATCGGGCAGAGGTGCTTTCGTCGCACCTCGGGACGGCGAATGCGGATGGCCTTGCCGCAGCCGCCGCAGGTCGTCACCACGGATTCCATGGCCGTCGCCTCTCGCGGGTCACGGAGCTAGGATTCTGAAGGAATTCGGCGAAGGGTGACTCCAGTCTACCAGCCGATGCGGCGTGCGGAAAGCGTCTCCACGGTAGAATTCGGATCTTTTCTTATTTGGCGAAACTTGGTCATGCCAGAATTGGCCTGACCACCTTGCCGTGGACGTCGGTGAGGCGGAAGTCGCGCCCCTGGAACTTGTAAGTCAGCCGGGTGTGGTCGATTCCCAGCAGGTGAAGGATCGTGGCGTTCAGGTCGTAGACCTCCACCGGATCCTTGACGATGTTGTAGCTGAAATCGTCGGTCTCGCCGTGGACGAGGCCCGGCTTGATCCCGCCTCCGGCCAGCCAGACGGTGAAGCAGCGGGGATGATGGTCGCGGCCGTAAGTGGTGGCGGTCAGGGCGCCCTGGCTGTAGATGGTTCGGCCGAATTCGCCTCCCCAGACGATCAGGGTGTCGTCCAGCAATCCACGCTGTTTCAGGTCGAGCAGAAGCGCCGCGGACGCCTGGTCGGTGTCGCGACACTGAGCGCGGATCTGGTTGGGAAGGTCGGTGTGCTGGTCCCATCCCATGTGATAGAGCTGGATGAAGCGGACTCCGCGCTCGGCGAGCCTTCTCGCCAGCAGGCAGTTCGCGGCGTAACTGCCAGGTCGCTGCACGTCCGGGCCGTAGAGGTCGGTCACGGACTTCGGCTCGTTGCTCAGGTCCGTCAACTCGGGGACGGACGACTGCATCCGGTAGGCCAACTCGTACTGGGCGATCCTCGTGAGCGTCTCGGGGTCTCCCGTCTCCTGGTGGTGCAGGTTGTTCAACTCGCCTAGGTCGTCGAGTTGCCGCCGCCGTAGTTGAGGCGAGAAGCCGGAGGGGTTGGCGAGGTAGAGGACCGGCTCCTTGCCGCCGCGGAGCTTCACTCCCTGGTACCGAGTCGGAAGGAACTCGCTTCCCCAGAGGCGGTCATAGAGCGGCTGGTCGGTCCGTCCGCGCGAGAGGAGCACGACGAACGCAGGCAGGTCCTGGTTAAGGCTCCCCAAACCGTAGGCGACCCAGGCCCCCATGCTCGGCCGGCCGGCTAGCTGAGAACCCGTCTGGACGAAGGTCACGGCCGGGTCGTGGTTGATCGCCTCGGTCTGCATCGAGCGGACGATGCAGACGTCGTCCACGATCTTCGAGGTGTGCGGCAGCAACTCGCTGATCCACGCCCCGCTCTCGCCGTGCTGCGCGAAGTTGAAAATCGAAGGCGCGATCGGGAGGCTCTTCTGGCCCGAGGTCATCGTGGTGATCCGCTGACCCATGCGGATTGATTCGGGGAGTTCGATTCCCCGACGCTCACGGATGGCCGGCTTGTGGTCGAACAGATCGATCTGAGACGGGGCGCCGGACTGGAACAGGTAGATGACTCGCTTCGCCTTTGCGGGGAAGTGAGGCAGTCCGGGAAGTCCGCCCGATGGGCCAGGAGCGGCCGCTGGCTTTGCGTCCGACGCTCCCGCCGCTGTCCCCATGAGCGATGCCAGCGCCATCGATCCGAGGCCCAATCCCGATCGGCTCAGGAATAGCCGGCGGTTCATCTCCTGCGTGATCTGGAGTAGGTCCACGATCATCCTCCTTCAGTGCTCATTCGAGCGTGATCGTCTCGTCCAGATTGAGGACCACTCCGGCTGTGGCGGTGTAAGCCGCAAGTTCGACTGGATCCACGCCTGCGGGGACGGTTCTCTCGCCCTGACGGATGAAACCGTCGGCCGACGCCGGGTCAGCGCGAAAGGCCTCCAGATATCGAGACAGGCTGGCGAGCAGCACTCGACGCTCGGTCTGACTCGGTTCCCGGCCCGTGGCGCGACGGAACGCGAAGGCGATGCGGTCCTCCGCCGTGGAACCTCCCTGCGAGAGCATGAGCGTGGCGAGGTTTCGAGCGGCCTCCACGTAGACGACGTCGTTGAGCAGTTCGAGGGCCTGCAACGGGGTGTTGGTTCGGGCTCGCTTCACCTGGCAGATCTCGCGGCTGGGCGCGTCGAAGGTGGACATGACCGGGTGGGGGACGGTCCGCTTTCGGTAGATGTAGAGGCTTCGACGGTAGAGCCCTTCACCCTTGTCCTGAACGTAGGGGCCTTCCCCCGCGCCTCCCGCGAGTTCCTCCCAGAGTCCAGCAGGCTGGTAGGGCTTCACGGATGGGCCTCCCATCCGGGTTGAGAGGAGCCCCGCGATCGCCAGGACGTTGTCGCGAACGGCCTCGGATCCCAGCCTGAATCGAGGGCCTCGGGCGAGCAGTCGGTTCTCCGGATCGCGCTGGATGAGCTCGGCCGGAGCCCGGGACGACTGCCGGTAAGTGGCGCTCGTGACGATCAATCGGTGCAGGCTCTTCAGGCTCCAATCGTTGCGAACCAACTCCGTCGCCAGCCAGTCGAGGAGCATCGGGTGGGTCGGCGGCTCGCTCTGGAGGCCGAAGTTCTCGGACGACTTCACCAGGCCCTCGCCGAAGTGTCGCTGCCAGATCCGGTTCACGACGACCCGGGCGGTGAGCGGGTTCTCTGGGGCGACCAGCCATTTCGCCAGCCCCAGCCGATCTGGACCGACTCCCTCGGGGAGAGGAGGCAGGCACGAAGGGACGCCTGCGGCGAGGGGCTGTGACTTATCCGGCTGGTCGTACTGCCCGCGCTTCAGCAGGAAGAGCGGCCGGCGCTCCGACGCGTCCTCCATGATCATGACGGTTGGGATCGATTTCTCGTATTCCGACTTCTCCGCCTTGAGCTTCGTCAGACGCTCAGAGAGCGGCGGCAGCTCGCGGTCGACGGCCGTCTGGAAATGGCGGGCGAGGATCGCCCTGCGAGTCGCCGTCCGATCGGCTTCGGGCGTGCGGGCGATGTCGATCACGGGATGATCGTGCAGGGCGCCGACGTCGTCCGTCGAGAGCATTCGAGCGGCGAAGCGGATGTCGGCGAGTTCACCCTTGAATGGGAGGCTGGCGGTCCGTCGTCCAATCCGGAGCGGTTGGTCCGTCGCGATGGTGTTCTTGAGCGAGTCGGTTTCGACCTCAACCTCCACTGGTCGGCCGTCGATGAGAATCTTCAGGCCGGCGGCCTTCTTCGATCCGTCATAGGTGACCGCGACGTGGCTCCAGGAGGTTTTGGGAAGAGGGGCCTTCGACCTGATCTTGATCGCATCGCTCGGCCAGTTGTTGATGACGTGGACAGTGAGCCGGCCGCCGAGGATGCAGACGTCATAGCCCCGGAATGCGGCCGATTCGTCCATCTTGCTGAGGCAGGCTCCATCGCCGAGGGGACGAACCCAGAACGCAATCGTGAACGGGCTCTCCGCTTGAAGCTCAACGCCTGGGGCGGCCTCAACGAAGGATTCGGGCTCGCCGTCGAGCGCCAGGGCTGACTTCAGAGGACCGTCGACCCAGGTCGGAACGCCTTTGCCGCGATAGGTTGAGGTGGCGGGGAGTTCTCCGTTGAGGGGGACTTGGAGCGTCCAGTCGGACGGCTCGCTCGGTGGAGCCTCGCGCCGAACATGCTCCTCCCAGGCGCCCTGACGCTCGGCGAGCTTCTTCTCGCATTCCTCGACGGCCCTCGTCGCTTCGACGAGATCGGCGTTCAGTTGCTGCTGGCGTGCTTGTTGTTCAGGCGAGGGGACGGCCACCAACGGCGGGACGTTTCCCCGGGTCTCGGTGTAGACGCCCTTCTCGTTGACGTCGTTGAAGAAGCCGAGAAACTGGTAGAACTCGCGCTGGGATACCGGGTCGTACTTGTGGTCATGACAGCGGGCGCAACCCATCGTCAGGCCAAGGAAGACGGTTGAGGTGGTTTCGACGCGGTCGATGGCGTTTTCGATTCGCCACTCCTCGTCGATCGACCCGGCCTCGGTGACGGTCCGGTTGTTGCGGTTGAATCCGGTGGCGATCTTCTGGGCGAGGCTCGGGTTCGGGAGCCTGTCGCCGGCGATCTGCTCGAGGGTGAAGCGGTCGAAGGGCATATTCGCGTTGAAGGCGGCGACGACCCAGTCTCGCCAGGGCCACATGGTGCGGGCGAAGTCGTTCTGATAGCCGTTCGTGTCGGCGTAGCGGGCGGCGTCGAGCCAGTCGCTGGCCATGGCTTCGCCGTATCGGGGCGATGCGAGCAACCGGTCGACGAGGCGCTCGTAGGCGTTCGGAAGTCGGTCGGCGAGGAACTCGTCGATCTCGGTGAGGGTGGGCGGCAGGCCAGTGAGGTCGAGGCTCAGGCGACGGATCAAGGTCGTCCGGTCGGCCTCGGGAGTGGGGGCGATCCCGTCCTTCTCAAGCCTCGCGAGCACGAAGCGG
The DNA here is from genome assembly GCF_011065895.1 of Paludisphaera rhizosphaerae. NCBI lineage: Bacteria > Pseudomonadati > Planctomycetota > Planctomycetia > Isosphaerales > Isosphaeraceae > Paludisphaera > Paludisphaera rhizosphaerae. Next base: position 109,983 of record NZ_JAALCR010000016.1, read on the forward strand.
TCGATCGGGGTTCGGGCGCGATCAAGCTGACGGATCGAGGGCGGATCGGGGCGATGGGGGGGCTCGAAGGCCCAGTGGCGGCCCCAGGGGGCTCCCTCGTCGATCCACTTCGAGAGGGTCGCGACCTGGCCGGGCGAGAGCGTCTTGCCCGATTTCGCGGGGGGCATCTTCTCGTCGGCGTCGTCGGTCGTGAGGCGGCGAATCAACTCGCTCTCCGCCGCCTTGCCAGGCTCGACGATCGGGTCTTTTCGACGGAGAGCGCTCTCACGGACGTCCAGGCGCAGGTCGGCCTTTCGAGCGCCGGCGTCGGGACCGTGGCAGAGGAGGCAGTTCTCGGAGAGAATCGGCAGAACGTCGCGGCTGAAGTCGACGGCGGGCGGCTGGGCGTTCGCGATGAGATTCGCGAAGGTCAGCACCGTCCCGAAGGCGGCGACGAGTAGGCGAGGCTGAGGCATGCGGGGAGACGCTCCTCGGGGACGGTCTCGCGTCGGTTGGCTGCACGCATCGTTTGGTTTACGTAGGTCTCATGATTATGTCCGACCATTCCAACGCGAAGCAACCGCGGATCGATCCCACCGTCTTCGTCGCTCCCGGCGCCATCGTCGTGGGCAACGTTCAGATCGGCGTCGATTCCAGCGTCTGGTATCAGGCCGTGATTCGCGGCGATACGGAGTCGATCCAGATCGGAGCCTCGACCAACATCCAGGACATGACGATGATCCATGCCGACCCGGGATTCCCCTGTACCGTCGGCGACCGGGTCACCGTCGGCCATCGGGCGATCCTTCACGGCTGCATCGTGGAGGACGGTTGTCTCATCGGCATGGGAGCGATCCTGCTCAATGGCGCGAAGGTCGGCGCGGGGTCGGTCGTTGGAGCCGGCGCGTTGTTGCTGGAGAAGATGGAAGTCCCTCCCGGCTCCCTCGTGGTCGGTTCGCCGGCGCGAGTCCTGCGACTGATCGGCGAATCGACCCGCGATCGGATGGACAAGTCCTGGCGGCACTACTGCGAGTTGGCTCGTCGCCATCGATCGGGGGAATTCCCGCCGTTCCAGCCCGATGCGTCCTCATGATTTCGGTGGCTTCTGCTTCTTCGCGACACGTCGGGCGAAGCGTTCGACGTCAATGACCCGGCGCTTGTGCAGGCCCTTGGCGACAGGCTCCGCCTCGTCGAACGCCTCGATCCGGAACGTAACCACCGGACCCTCGACGTGAATCACCCGGGCGCGGCAGGTCACGCGCGAGCCGATCGGGCTCGGGGCGAGATGCTCGATCTCCACCAAGGCGCCGACGCTTCGCTCGTTCTCCAGGAGACAGGCCGAGAGCGCATCGCGGGAGACGTACTCCAGATAGGCGACCAGCCAGGGGGTCGCCAGAACCGCCGGCATCCGGTCGTCGGCGAAGTTGATGCAGTTCTCCTCCACGACCTCGACGACCATCTCGCCCGTCAGGCCGATCCGGGGCGGCTGTTTCATGGTGACTCTCCGAATGGACAGTGAATCAAGAATGATTCTTGATTGGGGGCTCGTCGTTACGATATAAGAGACTCGGCCGTGTGGCGAGGCCTTCGTCGCGGCCTCGATTGGATCGGCAGGAATCGGTGATCTCGGTCGGGAAACATGCGACGACCTCGCGAAAGCTCATCCCGAGATTTCCACGGCGAGTGACATCCTGCAGCCGCAAGGGCTGCGAAACCTGAATCAACGGTCATCACTGGTCGGTTCAAGGGCACGCAGCGGTGCGCTTGAAAGCGAACCAGTCTGAAGAGCGGAAGCGATGATCCGGCCGCGGGCGGCAAGGCCTCCCTCGCGAGCCCAGGGGCCCGGCGTCACTTTCCGGCGTCCCGACCTAACCTTGTCTCGGCCTCGATCTCCCGGAGTCGGTTCATGACGATGACGAGAACGCACTGGTTGTTCGTCCCCGGTCTAGTCTTGCTGTCGGGGATGGCCTGGGTTCACCAATCCATGACGGTCGCCGCCGGGGGGGCTCCGCTCGCCGCTGCGGCGCAGGACGAGCCGAACAAGCCCGCGGACGAGGACCCCGCCAATCCCGCCGAGTTCCTCTGGCAGCGCCCCGACCCGAGCCTGATCCAGGACGAACCCCTGGCGGTGGTCGTTCCCACGGGGCTCCCTCCGTTGGCTCCCAAGACGGTCGTGCCGCTCTCCAATCCGATCACGAAGGGGAAGTACGAGCTGGGGCGGCTGCTTTACTTCGATCCTCGCATTTCGCTCGACGGCACCGTGAGCTGCGCCACCTGCCACAACCCGGACAAGGGGTGGAGCGACGGCGGGCGGACCTCCACGGGCATCGACGGTCAGCGCGGCAATCGCAACGCCCCGACCGTCTTCAACACGGCGTTCGGCAAGAACATGTTCTGGGACGGCCGCTCGCCCAGCCTTGAGGGCCAGGCGCAGGGCCCGATGGTCAACCCCGTCGAGATGGGCGAGCAGAAGCACGAAGACGTCGTCAAGCGGCTTCGGAAGATCCCCGCGTATCGCGAGGCCTTCAAGAAGGTCTTCGGCACCGATGTGACGCTCGACGGCGTGGCGAAGGCCATCGCCACCTTTGAGCGCGTCGCCGCCCTCTCGGGGAACTCGAAATTCGATCGGTACGTCACCGGCGACGTCAGCGCCCTGAACGAGAGCGAGAAGCGCGGGATGGTCCTCTTCGGCCTCCGCCTCGACCAGGACGACGAATACAAGCCCACCGTCGAGCTTCAGAAGGCCAAGTGCACGCTCTGCCACGCCGGCGCCAACTTCACGGACGAGGAGTACCATAACCTCGGAGTCGGCTGGGACGACGCCAAGAAGAAGCATGGCGACCCCGGACGCTGGGCCCCCGAACCCATCGGCCAGAAGGCCGACCTGAGCCTGGGAGCGTTCAAGACGCCGACCGTCCGCAACGTGGCCCTCAGCGGACCCTACATGCACGATGGCAGCATGAAGACGCTCGAAGAGGTGATGGACCACTACAACAAGGGGGGCACTCCCAACCCGGCGCTCGACAAGGACATGAAGCCCCTGAATCTGACGGCCCAGGAGATCGCCGACGTCATCGCCTTCATGAAGGCCCTGACCGGCGAGGTCAAGACCACGGCCGAGTTGATTCCTGCCAAGCTCCCTCCTGGCCCTGACGGCGCCTCGCCCGATCCTCACAAGGCGCTCACGCCGCCCGCCAAGTGACCGGAAGGTAGGAAGGTCCGATTCGCCCGGCGGCCTGCTCAGGAGGGCCGCCGGGCGTTCTTGCGCGCCGAGCTTCCCTCGGATTGCGACGGGGCGTCTGGGACGTGATACGATAAGCTCGTCCCGACCGCCTCATCCTCACTCTCGGGCCTTGAGACCCCTTCATGAATCGCGAGTCCGTCTGGTCGAAAGCCCTTCCGGTCGTCTGTCTGGCAGCCCTTCTGCTGGCCTGTTTCCATCGGGTCCTCTTCGACGACCAACAGTTCGCGTATCGTGACGCGGCGCATTTTTATTACCCGCTCTACGAGCGCGTGCAGCGCGAGTGGAACGCCGGGCGATGGCCGCTGTGGGAGCCCGAAGAGAACGCCGGGATGCCGCTGATGGGCAATCCGACGGCCGCCGTGCTCTATCCGGGTAAGGTCGTCTACGCGATTTTCCCCTACGCCTGGGCCGCGCGGTTGTACATCGTCGCGCACGTAGCCCTGGCGTTCGGGGCGATGTTCGCTCTGATGCGATCGCTAGGGGCGAGTTGGACGGCGAGCGGCCTGAGTTCGCTGGCTTACACGTTCGGCGGGCCGATTCTCTTCCAGTACTGCAACATCATCTACCTCGTGGGGGCCGCCTGGCTGCCGTTGGGGTTCCTGGCGGTCGACCGGTACGTGCGGCGCGGATCGAGGAGATCGCTCGTGCTGCTGGCCGTTGTGCTGACGATGCAGACGCTCGGCGGCGATCCGCAGGCCTCGTATCTCCTGGGCCTCTGCTCGGTCGCCTACTCGGCCGGGGCGGCCTGGACCCACGGACGCGGGTTTCGAGGAGCAGAGGAATCTGATCGGCCCAGCCGAGGGAAGCGTCGAGCGGCCTGGCTCGTCGCGCTGGCGATCCTGTGGACCGTCGTGACGCTGGTGATGGCTCGATTCGCCCCGTCGCTCCGGCCACACTACAACCCACCCTCTCCGACGCCCGCGCTTCTCTGGATGAGCTGGGTGCCGACACTCGTGCTGGCTCTGTGGGCCGTCGTGGCCATCGCCTACTTCTCGAGGAAGAAGCCCACGAGCGAGCGGAAGACCCTCTGGCGGCTTGTGTGCGGTCTCGGCTGCGCGGCGATCCTTGCCGGCGCCATGACGGCCGCACAACTCTTGCCGGTCGCCGAGTTCACCCAGCAAACGGTTCGTGCAGCCCAGGAAGGCCCGCACGAAATCTATCCATTCAGCGTCGAGCCCTACCGCCTGGTGGAGCTGTTCTGGCCCAACGTCTTCGGCACCTATTTCAGCGGCAACGCAAGCTGGCTCGATCGTCTTCAACTGGGCAAGGATCGAGGCAAGGTGTGGGTGCCCACCCACTACATCGGCGGAGCCGCGGTGATTCTGGCGATCGCCGCCTTCTCGTTCCGACGCGGAGATCCCGCGCGGGTTTGGTTCTCCTGGATCGTCGCCGTCACAGTGGTGGGGAGCTTCGGCGCCTATACGAGCCCGATCTGGGCGACCCGCTTCGTCGCCGACAAGCTGAGCCCGGGAACGCCGCCCATCGGCGACCTCGATCCGGCGAACGGCACACCGTTGCGGAAAGACGGATTCCTCCGCGACGGCGACGGCGGCGCCTACTGGGCGATGACCACGTTCCTGCCGGGATTCCGCCAGTTTCGGTTCCCCGCCAAGTTGATGACGTTCTCCGTCCTTGGCATTGCGGTCCTGGGAGGACTGGGATGGGACGACCTGACGCGAGGCCGATCGCGTCGCGTCGTCAGGCTGGCGCTCGGCCTCCTGGGCGTGTCGACGCTGTTGGCGATCGTTGTGCTTGTGGGGAGAGGGCCGATCTTGCAGTGGCTGGAAAAAGGGCCGCAGTCCAGCGCCTTCGGCCCGTTCGAGCCACAGACGGCCTACCGTGAGACGCTGACGGCGCTCGTTCAAGCGGCGCTCGCGGCGGCGGCCTTGATCGCGATCGTCCGAACGTTCACCCGAAGGCCCGCCCTGGCTGGCGCCGCCGTGCTCGTCCTGGCGACGATCGACCTAACGCTGGCGAATCGCCGCATGATCGCCACGGTCCCGCAGTCACTCTTCGAAACGCCCCCGGAGGTTCTGGCCCACATCGAGAAGGCCGAGAAGGAGAAGCCGGCCGACGGGCCCTTCCGCATCCACCGCTCGCCGATCTGGAACCCGCCTGGCTGGCTTACGCACTCCTCGACGGATCGCGTTCGGGACTTCATGATCTGGGAGCGCGGCACGATCCAGCCCAAGTACGGCATCAACTACGGCGTGGAATACACGCATACGATCGGGGTCGCGGAGCTTTACGACTACGAATGGTACTTCGGCGGATTTCCCTTCTCCACGAGCCCGGAGTTCGCTCGAAGTCTGGGGATCAAGCCGGGCGAGAAGGTCGTCTACTTCCCGCGCCGGTCGTTCGACATGTGGAACACCCGATACTTCATCCTCCCTTCGTTCACGAGCGACTGGATGGACGAGGATCGCGGCTTCGCGGCCTTCGTTTTCGACTCTGAGATCATCGTCCCGCAGAAGGAGGGGCCGGACACCCCGGAGTCGACCGCCAAGGCCCGGGAGTGGGTGGAGACGAAGGATTACCAGATCCGTCGGAATCGCCGATGGTTTCCGCGGGCGTGGATCGTCCATGGCGCGGTCGAACTGCCCAAGATCACGGGGCTCACGCGGGAGGCCCGAACCGCTCCGATGATGGACATCATGTACGACGACCAGGATCCGATCTGGCGAGATCCCACGCGCGTCTCGCGCAACCCGCACGAGGTCGCCTGGATCGAAGAAGCGGACGCGATCACGCTCGCCCCGTTCACCCGTCGCACGCCCGTCAGGCCCTCGGAAAAGGTTCAGGTCGCTTATCCCGAGTCGACTCGCGTCGAACTGACGGCGACTTTGGAGACGCCGGGGATCGTCGTTCTGGCCGACGTCTACTATCCGGGCTGGAAACTCACCATCGACGGCCAGCCGGCTTCAGTCTATCGCGTGAACCGCATGATGCGCGGGGCGGCGCTTGCGGCGGGGACTCACAAGCTCGTTTATACGTATGAACCGATGTCGTTCCGGATCGGTCTGGCGGTCACGGTCGTCGGACTGGTCGCGACGCTCGGTCTGGCCTCGCTGGCGATCCGGCGGCCTCGCACACCGCTCCCCTGGACTCAGGGGGGGCCGACAGAGGGAGAGTGAACCGATGATGAAGAGATCCGTTCTCCGCACCGCCGCGTTCCCGGTCGTCCTGGCCTGGGCGGGGGCAGTCCAGGGTCAGACGGCGGCGCAGCCGAAGATCCAGCCCGGCCCCAACGAGCCCGACTGGGTCGTCGTGCTGAAGGACCGCTACGGGCTTTCCATGTTCGGCGACCTCCTCAATCCGGTCAAAACGACCGCCACGGCCACGCCAGGGCTGTTCCGCAAGGCCGGGCCGGGACCCGTGATCTACCGCCCGGTCATCGCGCTAGGGCTTGAGACGAAGAACCGGGGCGGCTGGTATCGTCCGGCCGCCGACGCCGCGCCGGAGAAGATGGAACTCTGGTCGTACGTGTTCAAGAACACGACCAAGGATCTGGAGTCGGGCGCGAACCTGCCGCCGCCGATCGATTCGGCGTCGAAGATCGAATTCGAGCCGGGCGACGCGCCGTTCGGCCTCTGGATCTCCAACGACGGCCTGAACGACGGCGGGGTGTTCTCGGAGCCGGCCCAGGTCGCCCGAGTCAACAAGCGGCTTGCGAGCCAGCCCTACAAGGCCATGATCTACCCCTACCGCGACAAGGCCACGGGGAAGGACGTTCCCAACAGCTACCTCATCGGCTGGGAATATTCCACCAACGACGACTTCCAGGACGTCGTCTGCCGGATCGACAACGTCGTGCTCGTCGAACCGGCGAAGTGAACCGAACCCCGCGCGGGCGGACGAATCGCCCGCGCGGGCATTGCCGGGCGATCAAGGAGCCTTGGCGGCCTCGGGCTTCGCCACCTCGGCGGGGGCCGCGGGCTTGGGCGCCTCGGCCGGAGTTGGAGCCGGGGCAGGAGCCGTTGCGGCCGGTTGCACAGGTTCCGGCTTGCCGAGCTTGTCGAGGTAATACTCGATCAACGGCTTGACCGCGAGGTCGGAGGATAGCTCCAGGGCCTTGGCGAAGTGGACGGCCGCCTGTTGCGGCTCGCCCCATTCGAGGAGGCACTGGGCCGTGTCGAACTCCCAACTCGCCTGACGGCTGAGCATGGGCCCGACGGCGGCGGCTTCGTTGGTGGTCGCGACGAGATCGCCGTGCATCGAGCGAACGGCCACCCCGAGCGCCCGATTGGTGCGGTCGTAGGCCAGTCGAGGCAGAGCCTGCGTCTGCCAGAGCATCGACGCGTACGAGTAATTGCCCATCAGCTTGTAGACCAGGCCCTGACGGAACGAGGCGATCGAGGGTTCACCCAGATTCGGATCCGCGCCGGCGGAGGGCTTGATGATCTCCAGCGACCGCTCGGGCTGGCCCGTGCTGCAGTAGAGGTCGACGAGCTGGGGCTTCACCACGGTTGGGCTCAGGTTGCTACGGTCGGCGTCCTCGAACTGGGTGATCGCCAGCCCCACCGCGCCCTGGTTGAGCGCGAACTGACCGAGTTCGATCGGCCCCGCCTGACGCTCGATCTGGAGGCTGCTCATCGCCTGCTCGATCTGGCCGATCTGCTGGTTGTACTGATCGAGGGTCGTCTGATACTGGGCGCGAGCCTCCTGATTGAGGTCGCCGGCTTTCGCGGTGTCGAAGACGGCCTGCAACTCGTCGCGGGCTAGGTCGACGAAGCCGAGCTGCGAGTAGGCGTCGAACAGGTCGAAGTGGAGAGAGATCAACTCCATCCGTTCCTGCTGAGTACGAACCGGCGGAGTGGTCTCCACGGCGTACTTCAGCGCGGTCACGACCTGACGGATCCGCTCGTTCATCAGCGTGCCGGAGGGCTTGATCGCGGCGATCCGGTCGCGGTTCTCGGGCGTCAGTTTGATGCCGGAGATCAGAGCGGCCTCTTGCTGGGCGAGGGCTCGATAGGCGATGGCGAGCAATCGATAGGCCGAGAAATCGTCCGGGTTCTGGGCGAGGGCGCCGCGGGCCTCGCGGATCGCCATCAAGCAGCGGGCCGGGTCGGGAGGAGCAGGGGTGCCGTCGGGGTTCGTCCCGCCGGCCAGCCAGCGCCGAGCGGCGTTGGTCTGAGACCGCGGCGGCGTCAGCGATCGGCTCCGGACGATGTCGTCGATGAACTCGACGGGCGTCGGCGGCCGGTCGGGCGCAGGGCTCGGGGATGCGAGCTTGTAGGCTCGCCGCTCGGGTTCGAGGCGTCGGTCGCGGAAGGTGACCACGTCCGGCTCAGCGGCGTCGGCTCGGCCGAACATCGTCACTCGTCCGTCGTCGTAGAACGGGATCCAGTTCGGGCTCTGCGAGAGCTTCTGACGGGTGTTCGGGGCCGACTCGTCGACCATGACGGCCGAGATCTTGTACTCGTCGAGGATGGGCTTCCAGACCGCGGCGTCGTCGTCGCGGAGGGCGTTCAGAAGCGTCCGGTGCTTCTCCTGGATCTCGGACGGGAAGAGGAGCGAGCGGCTGTCGACGAAGGTTTTACGCGTCGGGCCCGCCTTCCAGACGATGGCGTCGCCCTCGCCGAGACTCCAGTTGAAGACGTTCCCCTTGATCCCCTCGCTCGTCGCCAGGAAGTCGGCCGCCTTGAAGGAGAAATCGTCGGGGTCGAAGCCGAAGCCGAAGCGAAGATCGCCCAGAGACTTGCCGTAGCCGGTGATGGCCATGCTGGTGCAAATGAAGAGGAGCGCCAGGGTGACCAGTCGCCCGCCCGTCGACCAGGTGGTCCAACCGCTTCCCAGTCGCCCGGAGGTCCCGAACTTCCGCTGATACCACTCCTGCCCGTTGAGCGTGGCGACCGCCGCCAGCACCACCGCGAATTCGGCCGCGTAGCGGATGTAGAAGGCCCACGCGACGGCCACGACCACGAACGGCAGGAGCCGCGCCCAGGAGAATCCCTTCGCGTTCAGCACGAACGTCGCCAGCCCGCCACCGACGCAGATGAAGTAGAAGATCATCCACAAATGCCAGACTCCGCCGTACTGCGGGGACCGGATCGTCGGCCCGAAGTACGAGAGCTGGCTGAGAGTCGGGAGGGCCTTCGACCCGCTGAAGAAGCTCGTGATCGGTTCCAGGGCGGCGGGATAGATCCAAATGTGCGAGGGGTTGAGCACCGCGACCAGGGCGCACACCGACAAGATGACGCCTGCAAGAGCCGCTGTGATCGGCGGCGGGGCATCGGTTTCCTCGACTCGGAGACTCCTGGAAGAGGCGGGCGTTTCCCCCTTCTTGCCGTCGAGGAACCTGCCGAGGGTCGCGGCCCCGAAAATCAGCAACCCGAGGAGGAACGTCGGATCGACGTTCGCCCAGAGGAGGAACAGCGGAATCAGAGCGTACAGGGCGAATCGCGAGGAATGCTGGAAGGCCCGGAAGAGCAGGAGCACCTCGACGGCCAGGAAGAAGGTGCTCCAGGTGGTGGAGTCGACGATCGCGGGCTGGCCGATCCCCCCGAGCATCAGCCCCCCCGGCGCAACGGCCGCCCCGAGCGCCAGAGCCGTGCAGACTGCGGACCACCACAGACCGGGGCCCTTGTGACGGACCTTGATCAGGACGAAGGCCGTCGCCAGTCGGAGCAAGGCCGTCAGAGCCACCAGCGCGCCGGTGGCGACCTGTTCAGCCGAGGCTCGGTGGGCGGTCGGGTCGTCCTGGGATTCTGGAACCATCCCGTAGACCATGTCGTAGACCGCCGCCGAGACCGTCTGGAACAGCCAGGGGACGTTCACCCACCGCTTGCCTTCCTCCGTGTAGGAGAAGGAGTCGGTCAGGACGGGCGACCCCTGACGGATGATCTCGCGGCCCATCTGGAGATTCGACCAGAGCGGGGCGTGGTTGGTCCGGACCGCCGACGTGACGAACGCCAGCAGCAGCACGGCGCCCAGGACGTAGAGGTCGTAATAGGCGTTCCACTCGGTGACCCGCTCTGGGGTCCAGGGTTCGGGCTGCGCCTCGGGCTCATCGTCGCCCTCGGGCGTCGCGACGCCCTCTGCGTCGGATGGGACGGCTCGACGGGGATCGTCGTCGTCGCGGTGGGGCTTGCCAGAGGGGGAAGAGGAGGCGTCGGATCGTGTCATGAGACTCAGCCGGCAAAGGAATCCGAAAATGATGGCGAAATCGAACCCTGGTCGGGAGGCGCAGCGCGCAATCCGATCGAGGTAGCGAAGGCTTCATGCTAGAAGCCGCCGCCGAGGGTGGTCAAGGGGGGTGGGGGGGCGGTCGTTGACTTCGAGGGGGCCGCACCTAGAATGCGTAAGTTCACGAAGGCGGCCGACGTCGACAACCCTTGCCAAGCGACGCCGCACCTCGTCACACGCCGGGATACCTCGCCGATGAAGCTCCTCACCGCGATCCCCGTCCATAACGAGGAAAAGTACCTCGAAGAGGTGCTCGCCCAGGTTCTTAAATACGCCGACGACGTTCTGGTCGTCGACGACGGTTCCAAGGACCGAACGCCTGAGCTGCTGAAGAAGTTCCCCGTCCGCGTGATTCGGCACGAGACGAACCAGGGATACGGCGCCGGCCTCAAGACGGCGTTCGCCGCGGCGCTCGAAGGGGGATACGAGGGGCTCGTCACGCTCGATTGCGACGGCCAGCATGAACCCGCGCTGATTCCCGAAATCGCCGCCGGGCTCGCCGAGGCGGACATCGTCTCCGGCAGCCGCTACCTCCAGGTGTTCGATCCTTCGCAGCGGCCCCCCGAAGAGCGCAGGAAAATCAACGTCGAGGTGACCCGCTGGCTGAACGAATGCCTGGGCCTCAACCTGACCGACGCCTTCTGCGGGTTCAAGGCGTACAACCGCCGCGCATTGGAGTGCTTTGACATCACCGATCTTGGGTACGCCATGCCGCTGCAGGCGTGGGTCCAGGCGGTGAAGCACGGGCTGAAGATCGTCGAGGCGCCCGTCCCGTTGATCTACCTGGACGAATCCCGGGCGTTCGGCGGCTCCCTGGACGATTCGACCTACCGGCTGAACCATTACCGGAAGGTCTTCGCCGACGCGCTTGAGCGTGCAGGCCTGGAAGTCGCGGGGGGCTGTCGGGGATGAAAGCCACCCGCCTGCGGGCTCCCTCTCATGACGGCGGCCTGCTGGCGGAACCTCCGCTTGATCGGGCTCCGTCGCTCGCCGAGGCCAACGTCGACCGTCTCGCTTCCTGGGATCATGATTTCCAGGGGCGGAGGGCGTCGTGGCTCCGTCCGTTCGTGCGGACTCAGGCCGTCGAGGCGGCGCGAGGGTATCTTGCGACGATCGGCGTCGAGCCGCCGGACGTTCCCGACGAGCCGAGCGGGTTGATCGTCACTGGGCATCAGCCGGAGATGTATCACCCGGGCGTCTGGGTCAAGAACTTCGCCGCCGCCGCGATCGCATCAAGGCGTGGGACGGCCGCGCTGAACGTCATCGTCGACGACGACATCCCCAAATCGGCGTCGATCCGCGTGCCTCACCTGAAGGACGGTCGACTGGCCGTCGGCCGGGTGGAGTTCGACCGCTGGGACACCGAGGCCCCCTATGAGGATCTCCCCGTTCACGACGAGGAACTGTTCGCTTCCTTCGGCGAACGGGTTCGCGCAGAACTTGGGGGGCTCATCTCCGACCCTCTCATCGATGATTTCTGGCCCGAGGTCGCTCGTGAGCGCGAAAGCGGCCTGATGCTGGGGCTTCGGCTCGCGGCGGCTCGGCGGCGGATCGAGGAATCGTGGGGCGTCTCAAACCTGGAGGTTCCGTTCAGCCGCGTCTGCCAGAGCGAGGGGTTCTACTGGTTCGCCTGCCACATTTTGGCCAACCTGGCCAGGTTCCAGTCCGTTCACAACAAGGCCCTGCGCGAGTATCGAACCCTCTACGGGATCCGGAGCAAGAATCATCCGGTCTCGGCCCTGAAAGCCGAAGGCGAGTGGTTGGAGGCGCCGTTCTGGGTCTGGCGTGCTGGCAGACCTCGCCGCCGTCCGCTGATGGTCCGGCAGGGTCCGACGAGCATGCTCCTGCGGATCGCCGACGAGGATGAGGCGTTCATCGAGCTTCCGCTCGCTCCGGATCGCGAGGCCTGCTGCGCCGTCGAGCGGCTGATGGATCTCCCCCTGACCGACGTCCGCCTGCGGACCCGCGCCCTGACGACCACCATGTTCAGTCGCTTCCTGCTGAGCGACCTGTTCATCCACGGGATCGGCGGCGCGAAGTACGACGAACTGGGAGACGCGATCGCCCATCGCTTCTTCGGCGTCGAGCCCCCCTCGTTCCTGACCCTCTCGCTGACCTCGTGGCTCGGGTTGCCTCAGACGTCCGCGTCCGCGGCCACCCTCGCGGCTCTCGATCGCGAGTCGCGGGTCCTCGAATACAATCCGGACCAGCGTCTCGGCGACGACCTCACCCCCGAACAGATCAGGCTCGTTGAGGAGAAGGCTCGTCTCATCGCCGAGGATCCCGAAACTCACCGCGCACGCAAGGATCGATTCCGGCGGATTCGGGCCATCAACGAGGCCCTTCATCCCGCTGTGGCCGAGCGATCCCAGAACCTTCGCGACGAACGTGCGACGATCGTCCGCGAGGTTGAGGAGAACCGGCTGGCCAGGAGCCGCGAATACGCCGTCGTGCTCCACTCCAGTGAGCGATTGCGACAGGTGATGATGGGAGTCGTCGAGACGCTCGTCGAGCCTGTTGCGGAACCTTCGGATTCCTGACGACGGCGTGGGGCTGCCCTGGCCTCACGGCTTGAGATAACGAGTCAGGAAAGCCTCAGCGGCCTCGTGTTCTGCGCGGCCGAAACCGACGCCATGGCCGCCTCCCTTCACGGTGCGGAACTCGACCGGGACACCGGCCGCCTGGAGGGCGTCGACCAGGAGGACGCTCTGACCGTGTGGGACCAGGGGGTCGTGGTCGCCGTGCACGACGAGGAATGGGGGCGTCTGCTTCGAGACGTAGGTGATCGGGTTGGCCTTCGCGGCCTTCTCCTTCTCCTGCTGGATGGGGCCGCCGAGCAAACGCGATTCGGGCGAACCAGGCGAATCGTGCTCCATGCTCTTGGGAAGGGCCTTTGACTGCTCGGTCATCTTCGTGAAATCGGTCGGGCCGAAGAAGTCGACGACGCAGCTCACATGGCTGGAAACGTCCAGGTTCCCGCCGACGTCGAAAGTCTTCGTCCCTCCCGTCGTCCCGAGCATCGCGACGAAGTATCCGCCCGCCGACGAGCCCCACGCGCCGAAACGCTCTGGATCGATGCCATATTCCTTTGCGTGCTTCCGCAGCCATCGGACGGCCGCCTTGCAGTCCTCGACCGGCGCGGGGAAGATCGCGTCCTGGGAGAATCGATAGCCCAGGCTGGCGACGGCAAAGCCTTTCTGAAGCAACGCGAGCGCCGGATTGCCTCCCCGTTTATCGCCGGCCATGAACGCCCCACCGTGAATCCAGATCACGAGGGGCTTCGGCCCGTCCCCCGGCGGGATGAACAGGTCGAGCTTCTGACGGAGGTGGCCGTTCTCGACGTACGCGGCGTCCCAGACGGCCCGAGTCCCTTCGGGGGCCTGCCTTGGGAGCGGCGGATCTTCGGCGGCGAAAGCGGCCAGGGCCAACGTGCAGGGGATCGCCAGAAACAGGGACATCAGAGCCTCCTCGATCGATGTCGAGCCGGACCTGGAAGCGCCGACCTCGCGAAGTCCGGCCTCGTCCGGTATACTAGGCTTTTACCCCCCCTGTACAGTCTCACCCATCAAGGTTAGGCGATGGCCAAGCACATCTTCGTGACGGGCGGAGTGGTCAGCTCGCTCGGCAAGGGGCTCACCTGCGCGTCGATCGGGATGATCCTGGAGCAACGCGGGCTGCGGGTGCGGCTCCAAAAATTCGATCCCTATATCAACGTCGATCCGGGCACGATGAGCCCGTATCAGCACGGCGAGGTCTACGTCCTCGACGACGGTTCCGAGACCGATCTCGACCTCGGCCACTACGAGCGGTTCACCCACGCCAAGCTCACCAAAGACTGCAACTACACGACCGGCAAGATCTACCTCTCCGTCATCCAGAAGGAGCGGGAAGGTCGGTACTACGAGGGGAAGACCGTGCAGGTCATCCCTCACGTCACCGATGAGATCAAGGCGGCCGTCCACCAGATGGCGACCGACGACGTCGACGTCGTCATCACCGAGATCGGCGGCACCGTCGGCGACATCGAAAGCCTGCCGTTCCTGGAGGCGATCCGTCAGTTCGCCCTCGACGTCGGCCGCGAGAACTGCGTCTACATCCACCTGACGCTGGTTCCATATCTCAAGGCCGCCGCCGAACTGAAGACGAAGCCGACCCAGCACTCCGTCGGCGCGCTCCGACAGATCGGCATCCAGCCCGACATCCTGATCTGCCGAACCGAGCACCCGATCCCCGGCGACGAGAAGGACAAGATCGCCCTCTTCTGCAACATCGAGAAGAAGGCCGTCATCGAGGAGCGCGATCGCCAGTACAGCATCTATGAGGTGCCGCTCAGCCTGGTGCAGAACGGCCTCGACAACCTGCTGGTCAAGCGGCTCGGTCTGAAGGCCAGCCCGATCGACCTGACCGTCTGGTCCGACATGGTCGAGCGGCTGGTGCACCCGAAGCACGAGGTCCGGATCGGCGTCGTCGGCAAGTACATGAAGCATCGCGACGCGTACAAGTCCGTGTACGAGTCGCTCGACCACGCTGGCATCGCCCACCGGGCGCGGGTGTCGGTCGTCCGGATCGAGGCCGAGGAAGTCAGCGCCCGCGGAGCCGACGCCCTGCTGGGCGGCATCGACGGCTTGCTCGTCCCCGGCGGCTTCGGCATGCGGGGGATCGAGGGGAAGATCGAAGCCATCCGCTACGCTCGCACGCGGGGCATCCCGTTCTTCGGGATCTGCCTGGGGATGCAGTGCGCGGTGATCGAGTATTCCCGCAGCGTGCTCGGACTCGAGGACGCCAACAGCACTGAGTTCGAGAAGGACTGCGAGCACCCGGTCATCGCACTGATGGAAGAGCAACTCGCCGTCACCAAGCGCGGCGGGACGATGCGGCTGGGGGCCTGGCCGTGTGCGCTGGAGCCGAACTCGCTGGCTCGCAAGGCGTACGGCCAGGAGCAGATCTCCGAGCGGCACCGGCACCGATACGAGTTCAACAACGCCTATCGCGAGCCGCTGGAAAAGGCCGGCCTGACCGCCTCGGGCAAGAGTCCGGACGGCCAGATCGTCGAGATCGTCGAGATGGCCGATCATCCCTGGTTCGTCGCCGTCCAGTTCCATCCCGAATTCCAGTCCAAGCCGACCGATCCCCATCCCCTTTTCCGCGACTTCATTGGCGCGGCGCTTCAGCGCCGTGAGGCGGGTCGGACGGCCGCGGACGGTGCCGCCGCAAAGGCGGCGACCCCATGATCGTCACCGCACGAGATTGGAACGATGGCCGTTGGATCGAGGTCGAGGTCGTCGACGGGGCGATCGCCCGGGTCGAAGCCCTCGATCCCGCGCGGCCGGCTTCCCCGGACGACCCCTTCATCGCGCCGGCGTTCTGGGACATTCAGACGAACGGTCGCTGGGGCCATTCGTTCTCCAGCTCCGACCTGACCGTCGAACAGGTCGTCGACATCGTCCGCGCCCAGCGGAACCTCGGCGCGGGGCGGATCTGCCCGACGCTCATCACGGCGCCGCCTGAGCACACGCTGCACGGGCTGCGGACGATCGCCCAGGCGTGCGACGAGAATCCCGACGTCGACCGCATGGTGGTCGGGATTCACCTGGAAGGGCCGTTCCTCTCCGAGAAGACCGGCTATCGCGGGACTCACCCCGCCGAGTGCATGCGCGACCCGGACTGGAGCCTCTTTGAGAAGTTCCAGGAGGCGTCGGGCGGTCGGGTCGTCTTGATGACGCTCGCGCCGGAGCGTGAAGGTTCCGCCGAGTTCATCCGTCGAGCCGTCGCCGCCGGGATCGCCATTTCCCTCGGTCACACGGCGACCGACGCCGATGCCCTCGCCGCCGCGGTCGACGCCGGCGCGACGCTGAGCACCCACCTGGGGAACGGCATCGTCGCCGAACTTCCGCGACACCCGAATCCGATCTGGCTTCAGGCGGCCGAGGATCGGCTCTACGCATCGTTGATCGCCGACGGCCACCACTTGGGGCCGGCGGCGCTTCGCGTCTTCGCCCGTGCCAAAGGCTGGAATCGGCTGATCCTGGTCAGCGACGCCGGCTGGCTCGCCGGGCTTCCCGCAGGCAATTACGGAGCCTGGGACGTCGACCCCTCAGGCAAGATCGTGCTGGCTGGTACGCCGTATCTCGCCGGTTCGGCGCTGGGGCTGGAGGTGGGGCTTAGGGTTCTCGACGCCGTCGAGCCTGCCTTTCCTCGGCCCTTGCTCGACACGGTCACGACCAACCCGGCCCGGCTGCTGAAGCGGCCTGAACCGCGCTTAGCCGTCGGCGAGCCGGCGGAATTCGTCCTGTTGCGTCGGCCGGCTCCCGGCGGACTGACCCTGGAGCGGACGTGCATCGGCGGCGAGTGGTTTGAACGGGCAGACTGAGTTCAGCGGACGGGTCCTTCGAAACGACAAGGCCCCGCGGAAATCCGCGGGGCCTTGCTGATTAACGGAGCTTGCTCAGGCGTGGTCGGCCGGGTCGCGGCCGTCGACCCACGCGCCTTCGAGCTTCTGGTATTCGGGCGGAACCAGGAGCGAGCCGGTTTCGCCGGCCTTCCAACCCATGACCTGGGTCGGCTTGCCGCGGAGCTTGCTGCGCTCTTCCCAGCGGGCGGCCCAGGCGCTGTCGGCGGAGACGACGGAGCCGTCTTCCTTGTTGATGTAGTAGGCTTTGCCTTCGCGGTGCGACTTGACGCCCAGGTTGACGGTGGCGATCGCGGCGTAGCCGAGTTCGACCGGGCAGAGCGTTTCGGGGTTGCGCGAACGGCAGCAGCCGAGGAAGTGCTCCCACAGGGCGCGGGTGTCTTCATGGGGCTGGGTCGGGTTGAACTTGTCGCCGCCTTCGCCCATGTTGGCGCCCGGAGGGGCCGGACGGCTGGACAGCTTCTGCTGCGAGATCGTGTAGCCGTTGCTCGGCGTACGATCGAAGGTCATCGTGGCGTTGTGGCCGCGGATGACTTCGGGGAGCTGGGTGTCGTTGCACATGGTGGCCGAGATGAGGACCTGGCAGCCCTCGTCGTAGTCGGCGACCACGGTGGCGACGTCCGGCACGTCGCGGCCGTCATATTCCATGTACAGGCCGCCGGCGCCAACGACCCGCCGGGGCAGGCGGACGCCCATCGCCAGGATCAGGTGGGTGAGCTGGTGGACGAAGAGGTCGGTGTACATGCCGCCGCCGAAATCCCAGTAGCAGCGCCACTGGGCGTAGCGGGCGCGGTCGAACGGCTGGTCCGGGGCTAGACCGAAGTCGGTTCCCAGGAACATCTTCCAGTCGACCGTCTTGGGGGTCATGTCCTTGGTCAGCTTGTAGTACCGCCACTGGCCGACTTCGCTGTTTCGGTAGTACGAGGTCTGCCCCTGCATGACCTTGCCGATCTTGCCCTCGGTGATCTGCTTGTTGGCGTCGCGCCACCGGGGATCGGCCGTCGACTGCACGCCGACCGTGAAGACCTGCTTGGTCCGATTGACGGTCTCGACGAGCTTGCGGGCTTCGTCGATGGTGTGCGTCATCGGCTTCTCGCAATAAACGTCCTTGCCGGCGTTCATCGCGTCTTCGGACATCTTCGCGTGCCAGTGGTCGGGCGTGGCGATCAGGACGACGTCGATGTCCTTGTTTTCAAGGAGGCGACGGTAGTCCTTGGTGATCCTGTCCTTGTCCTTGCCCTCGGCGTCGAGCCCGACCTTCTTCGCCGAGTAGTAGAGGCCGCGCTTGGCCTCGTCGTTGCCGTCCCACACGTCGCAGAGGCCGACGATGTCGACGAGCTTGGTCTCTTCCTTCAGACGGCCCAGGATGCGGAGGTGCTCCTGAGCGCGACCGCCAGGGCCAAGGATGCCGACGTTGATCCGGTCGTTCGCGCCCTTGACGGCGCCGACGGCGGGGTGAGCGAAGGTTCCGACGGCCGCCGCCGCGCCGGCGGCTGCGCCGGTCGTCTCCAGGAAGGTGCGACGGCTCACCAGGGGTTTGTTCTGCATTCTGAAGATCTCCGGGCAGGAATAGAATACGGAGGAGACGACCGTAAGCGATCGGAGCGGCGGGCGAGGGATCGGACGGCGCGGACTCACCAGGTCGGCAAACGAGCCCGACAGCATGGATCTCTCGGCCGACGGTTTCGACTTCAGGCTACCCCTCTCGGGACTGGCCAGTCAAGGACCCGCCGGCTTGTGCGAGGGCGTTGCAAGTATAGCCGGGTCTCCTCCACGGAAGGCCTCGACCTTGACCCATTCCCGCGCGAATCGCCCGAACGACCCTTATTCACCGGCGGAAGCATGTAGATTCAGTGATCCGTAGACTCGCCGTGAACGCCCCGGTTTCCCTGAGCCGCGCAGTCCACTGTCGAACGACTCGATGCGGCTCGGCGAACAAATAGGCTGGATCGTGGCACCCGCATTTGTTAAAAACGTGGATGAAGCATGATTGCGTTTATCGTCCTTTGGAGTCGGCCGTGTCGCTCAAGCGGTTCGTCAAGGAATCCCGAATCGCGGCCCCTCCTGAGGAGGTCTTCGCCTTCTTCGAGCGTCCTGACGCTTTTGAGAAGTTGATCCCGCCGGATGAGGACGTCGAACTTCTGAAGGCGCCTCGCTCTCTAAACGTCGGGACGCGCGTCGTCATTCGGACCCGACTCGGCCCATTTCCGATCGAATGGGAGGTCGAGCACATCGAATACATTCCCGGCCGGCTGTTCGTCGACCGACAGGTTCGAGGCCCCTTCGCCGCCTGGACGCACCGCCACGAATTCAACGACGACGGCCAGGGGGGAACGATGCTCAGGGACGTGGTGGACTACGCGCCGCCGGGAGGAATGCTCGGGGCGGCGGTGGGGGGACGATTCCTCGAATCCAAGCTCGCGAAACTCTTCGAGTATCGTCATCAGGTCGTTCGCAGCGCACTCGAAAACTCTGACGGCGAAACCGGTTGAACTCCGACGGGTTCCATATCGTAGACTCTAAAGGGGAGCGCCGAGGATCTTCATCGGACTTTCGTCGCGCCCCCCATCGAATAAGCTTCTCGGTCGAACGTCAGTAGGGTAGACTCCCGGATAGTGTGTGTGGATCGACGGGCAGGAGCCGACGCCCCCTCTCCCACTCTATGGCGACGGTTTCGGCGGGATGAGCACGAAGCGCACCGTATCGACAGGCCACGTGAACATGCCGCGCACCATTACCTGCGACCAATGCCAGGCCGTTCTCAACCTTCCCGACCAGGTTCCGGCCGGGAAGCGTTTGAAATGTCCGAAGTGCCAGCACCGGTTCGTCGTCACGATCAAGGACGCCAATTCGGCCTCGACTCGCCCCGGCGAACTCGAAGCCGCCAATGCGACGTCCACCTTCAGCCCGGCCCACACGGAACTGCCGGTCTTCGACGACCTTCCCGTGCCCCGCGCTGAGGGGGACTTGCGCGAGGCGTTCGATCTACCCCTGCTGGCCGGCGAGGCTGAGAAGAGTCTCGGCGCTTCCCCGGCCGCCGCCGCTGTCAGCGACGCCGCGGCCCTCTTTCAAGACGAGCCTCGCCGTCGCCGCAAGGCTCACGGCGCCGAGGCCCGGTCGTCGGCTCGCCGCTGCCCTCGATGCGGCGGCGTTGTGCCTCAGGGCATGTCGATCTGCCAGTCGTGCGGGACCGACGCCGATACCGGCATGTTCGTCGGTCTGGACGACGACCTGACGCCTCCGCCCCCGCCGCGACCGACCGGGATTCCGCTCCTGATCGCGGTCCCGGGACTCTTGTGCGGCCTGGCTGGCGGGCTCCTTACGATTCTGTCGCTGATCCAGTCGGTTCGCGTCGAACCCGGCGTCTACCAGTACGGCTGGCTAATGCTCGGCGTCGTGGCTGCCTACGGCGTCTACGGCGCGGTGCAGTTTCTCCGCGGCAAGTCGGTCAAGGTGCTGATCCTGGCCCTGACCCTCGGCGCGATCGTCAACGTGATCTCCATGATCGCACTGCCGATCTTCGAAGCGAACTTCGCCGAGACCGCCGACATCGTCACGCAGTCTCAAGTCGCCGAAGACGACCCGAACGCGAACGATCTCGCGGCCACCGAATACAAGCCGATCATCGACCGCCTCGATCAGACCCGGATCAAATCGGGCGTGGCGATGCTCATCCTTTGCGCCGTCATGGTGGCCTACCTGAATTCGCAGCCGGTGAAGAAGTACTTCTTCCGGAAGTCGATTCCCACCTACTGAGCCGTGTCCGCGAGGCGGAGTCGCCTCGCGGCTCTGGACCAGCCGATCGATCAGGCCGTCGCGGAGTCGAGTGGGCTCCGCCAGACGGCCTGGACGGGGAACAGGACGCGCGCCGCGTCGAGGGCCGTCGCCGTAGAGGCGACGAAGCCGTCCTCATTGGCGGCCTCGTCGACGCCGACGTGACCCATCGCCAGCCGGACGAACGTCGCCGAGCTGAGCGTGAGGTGACGGCGGCTGAGCTTGTCAGGCTCGACCCGAGACCCCTTGCCGTCGGCGTGGATCAGCCAGCGGTGGTCGTCGACGGTCAGGCCAAGTTCCAGGGGGACCGAGCCGGCCTCCTGGGCTCGCTTGCTCAGTTCGGGCAGGATCGCCTTCAGGAAACGCCCCACGTCGGGCACGTTATACATCGAGACGGACCCGTCGACGGCGTCCTGATCGAACATCTTACCCGAGGCTGATCGGCCGGCGTCGAGCGCCGGGTGGCCAATCGGGGCGTTGATGGTGACCTCGGGGTAGGCCCGTTCCAGGGCCTCCGCGCGAACGCGTCCCAGGAGCGCCTTCAGCGCCTGGGGATGGGCTGGATCAGTGGCGATCTCCAGGATCCGATGGTCCTTGACGAAGGCGTAGCCGCGAACGGCCTCCCCCTGGCAGGCGACCCAGATCACGTGGGCGTAGCGCCGGCCGATCAACCACCGCCAGTATTCCTCGGAGCGGTCCACGGTTCCGGTGGTGGTGCGGAACTGGGCGTCGTAGAGCGACATCAAATCGCCCAGCTCGACCTGCCGCCAGGGACGGACGTGCCAGCCGCCGCCTTTCGCCTCGACGATGCCGTCGACGGCCTGCGGCAGGTTCCGGCTCAGGATCTGGCCAAAGGTGCCGCGACCACAGATCCCCCATCCCATGGGTTTGTAAAACCGGGGCATCCGCGTCGTGAGGGCCTGGACGACGGCCCCCGTCGCGCGCGAACGCTCTCCCGCGAGCCGCATCAGGTTCTGGGCGAAACCAAGACCGCGATACTCGGGGAGAGTCCCGATCCACATCACCCCGTTCATGGGGATGGAGACGCCGCCGTAACGGATCTTTCGTTCGGTCAGGTGGACGTGACTCGCCACCCGGCCGTCAACCTTCACCAGCAAGCGCTGGTCGGGACGGTATGCCGGGTCGCTGAGGGTCCCCAGGAAGGTTTCGCGATCGGGTCCGTGGAAGACGTGGAGCAACGTCTGGTAGACCGCCTCATGGTCGGCCTCGGTTCCCAGACAGTACTCCACGGATCCTCGACGAAACGGGAGACGAGTCTCCTGGGTGGAGGCTTTCATCAGGTCGACCATCTTTCGGACGCGCCGCGAGGGCGGGGAGGCAACCGTGAAACCGGCGAGACCGTCGCTGATCACGACGCGACACCGTAGTACTCCATTCTACGGCGTCTAACTCGCCGCCGCCCGAAAAAGTCGCTCCGGCGGTCTTTTTTTCTGACCGGCCCGGAATCCAGGGCTGAAAACCCCGGTGGACGAGAGACCCTAAGTGTTCGGGATAGGCCGAAAGTGCGGATTACGCCAACGAAACGGCTCACTCCCGCCTTCGAAAGGCGCTATATATAACTGCATTTCATCAAGCCGGCTGGCATGCGTTGGTGGAGGCGGCCGGTCTGATGGTCGGACCTCGATCAGGGGGCGGCTTGCGTGGGGGTGGAGTCCTTGATGCAGCGGAAGCCCAGGTGCGACATCCCGGAGTCGGTGGCCGTCCCCTGGCGGGCGCTGGGGCGGTAGTTTGTGCAGTAGTTCGAGCTGCACAGAAACGAGCCGCCGCGGGTGACTCGCTTGGGCTGATAGCGTTCGTCCGGGTCGTAGCTCTGGTCGGGCCCCTTGGGGTTGATCGTGAGCGTCGTGTCGCCGTTCATTCGATAGCTGTCGGGGCGGTACCAGTCGGAGCACCATTCCCAGACGTTGCCGATCGTGTCGTACAGTCCGAAAGCGTTGGGGGGGAACATCTTGACCGGCGCGATGCGGGGGTAGCCGTCGTGGTCCTCGACGACTTCCGGGAACCGACCCTGCCAGGTGTTCGCCAGGCGCTTGCCCTCGGGCGAGAACGTGTCGCCCCAGCCATACTTCTGGCCTTCAACGCCGCCGCGCGAGGCTCGTTCCCATTCGGCCTCGGTGGGCAGGCGTTTGCCGGCCCATTTGGCGTAGGCCTCGGCGTCCTCGAAGGAGACGTGCACGACGGGGAGATCGTCCTTGCCGTCGATCGAGCTGTCCGGTCCTTCCGGATGCTTCCAGTCGGCGCCGGCGGTCCAGCGCCACCAGTTGGAGATGTCGTCGAGTCCGCCCGGCGGCAGGGCTCCGACCGGCGGGGTGAAGACCAGCGAGCCGGGTTTGAGCATCTCCTCGGGGGGCTTCTCCGTGCCCGGCGGCAATTGGGTCTTCATGACGTCCCAGTCGACGGGGCGTTCGGCGACCGTCTTGTAGCCGGTGGCGTCGACGAACTTGCGGAACTGGCCGTTGGTGACTTCCGTCGCGTCGATCCAGAAGCTGTCGACCTTCACCTTGTGGGCAGGACGCTCGGAGGGGTGGGCTTCCGGGTCGTCGGTCCCCATCGTGAAGACGCCGCCGGGAATCCAGACCATTCCCTCCGGGGGCGGAACGGCGGCCTTCTCCGGCGCGGCCGAGGAAGCGGACGGCTCTCCCGACGCGGGCGAGGTCGTCGCGGCGGGGGCCGGCTGCGTCAGTTCGCCTGCAGGGGTCTTCTCCTTCTGCTCGCACCCACCGAGAACGCCGGCCCAGGCCGCAAGGGCGATTGCGAGGAACGAGGTCGACCGCGACTTCTTGAGGGTGTTCGTCATGCTTGTTCGGGCCAGCCGGCCGTTCGCCCCTTGTTTTCGGTCTCAAGCCACTTCATCAACGGTTCAAAGTACGCCACGAGCGGCCGCGCGGTCAAACCTTCGCCCGTGGCCTCGCGCAGGACGGCGTTCCAGTCGCGCGTGGCGCCGAGCTTGAGGATGTTCCGAAGGAACTCGCCGACCTTCGCGTTGCCGAAGTAGTTGCACTCGCGCGGGTCCTGTTTCAGGATCTCCCGCGCGATGTGGTCGTGGAGCTGGAACTTGAGGACCGTCCCGATGGCGTAGTCGTAATACTGGCCGGGGTCGTCGTTGATGTGGGTCTTGGTGGCGGCGTCGCAGAGGGTCTCGGGCCGGTCCTCGGGAGGGACGATCCCCTGATACTTACCGACCCGCGCCCACCAGCCGGCGTTGAGGGCGTCGTCGGCGATCGCTCCCGAGTAGAAGTCGCGCTCGAAACGGGTCATGACGCCCGCCGCCCAGGGGAGGAAGACGATCGACGACCCCTCCAGGGCGGAGCTGAGCAGGAAGGTCTCCGTGGAAGCGGCCTGCGCCTCGGGAGTGAGCAACCCCACTTGCTTCAGATAGGGCCGTTGACCGGCGGCGAGGCCGATCAAATCGCCGACGCCCTCATGGAACGCCCGGTTGGCCCCCTGGCGGAGCAGGTAGGGGATCTCGGGCGTGGAATAGCTGAGGAAGTAGTAGATGTGTCCCAACTCGTGGTGCGCCGTGTCGAACCACTGGTTGTCGGGCTCGATCGACATCAGGCTGCGGACGTCGTGGTCCAGGTCGATGTGCCAGGCGCTGGCGTGGCTGTTCTTCTTCCGGCCGGTCGCGGGATCGGCGGGGAAGAGGTCGGACCGAGTCCAGAAGGTCGAGGGGAGCTTGGGGAAGCCCAGGGAGACGTAAAATCGTTCCGCCTGCTCGGTGATGAACTCCTTGGGTTTCCCCTTGAACGGGGCGTCCATGTCGACGCCTTCGACGAATCCCGGCCAGTTCTGGCCCCAGCGATTCGAAAGCCAGTGCGCTGGGATGGGCCCGGCGGGGACGTCCACGCCGTACCGCTTGGCCAACTGGTGTTTGGCCCAGGTGTGAAGCTGGAGGTAGAGCGGACGGGTTTCGGCGATCATGCGGTCGCAGAGCGCGAGCATCGCGTCGACGGTCATTCCGTAATCGGCGACCTGAAGGGCGAAGAAGTCGGAGAAGCCCAGCCCCTGGGCGACCTTGTTACGGAGGTCGCGGAGTTTGAGCAGGCCCGGCCTGAGCGGAGCGCCGATCTCCTTGGACGCCTTCCAGTAGGTCTTACGCTCCTCCAGATCCTTCGAGGCCAGAAGCACCTGGTCGATCTTGTTGGCCGAGGGGTGTTCGACGGAGCCGTCCGGCTTCGTGACCGTGTAGGCGAACCCGTCCTGGGCCGCCGACTGCTTGGCCTCGGCCTCGACCCGAGCCTTGACGACGTCCGGCAACGTGCCGGGGGCTTCCGCGGCGCGGAGACGGATCTTTTCAAGCTCGCGGAGCTGGAGGTCGCTCAGCTCGGCCTTTCGCCCCAGCATTCGGGTGACCTTTTCGATCACGTCGGGATCGCCGACGACCGCATTCACGGCCTGGTTCGCCGTGACCTGGGCGGCGGTATGGGCCTCGGAAACGTCCGTCGAGGCGGCCCAGGCCGCCTGACTGGCGCTCGTTTCCAGCGGAACCCACTTCGCGACGTACTCCTTGAGGAAGGCGTCGACCTCGGTCGAGGCGCTGGCGGCGGCCTGGCTCGCGGCGGTCGTCCGGGAGGCCGGGAACGCAGCGGCCGTCGCGCCGAGGGCGGCGGCTTTCAGGAAATCGCGACGGTCCAACGGGGAGTCGGTCCGGCCTGGCGTTTCGTCGGCTTGCACGATCGATCGCTCCTCTCGACGTCGGTCCCTCGATCACTGGCGACGCCCGAAGATAACCCATCGCGACGAGAGACTCCAACAGCCCGCTCAGGCGGTGTGGGGAAAGCTTGGGAGAGGCCCTTGCGTCGCATGCGAGGGTCGACGATCTTTGTAAGCATCGACCTGTTCAAACAGACGAGGAGTCGCGGGAAGGGGCTCCCCCGCGCCGCTCGATGCGTCCGCCCGTGCGAGGCCGCCATGTCGCCAGCCCGTTCTCTCCCGCGTCGCTTCGCCCTCGGCCTCCTCTTGACCTTCGCGGCCTGCGCGGCGCGAGGAGAAGAGGGCTTTCGACCAACCGACAAGACCGGACGCCCGCTCAACCTCGACTTCGAGACGGGCGACCTCCGTGACTGGACTCCCGAGGGGGACGCCTTCCAGGGCCAACCGGTCGAGGGCGACGCCGTCGCCGCTCGCCGGAAGGACATGAAGAGCGGACACACGGGCAAATTCTGGGTCGGGACCTACGAGCGCGGCGGCGACGTCCCCAAGGGGAGCCTCACTTCCACGCCGTTCGTCCTGGCGAGACCCTTCGCCCGCTTTCTGATCGGTGCGGCGGCTCACGAGACGACGCGTATGGAGATCGTCTCGGCCGACGATCAACAGGTCCTCTTCAAGACGTCTGGCGGCGGCGTTGAAGACATGACGCCGGTCGTCGCCGATCTCTCGCCGCACGTGGGCAAGACCGTTTTCATCCGGCTGGTGGACGACGACTCGCGCGGCTGGGGCCACATCAACTTCGACGACTTCACGCTCTGGAACTCGCGCCCGCCGGGACAGGCGCGGATCGCGCCGAGCAGCCCCGACTCATTCCTCCACGCCGGCCTGAAGCCCGAGGAAGCGGCGCGGGCCATGACCCTGCCTCCCGGCTTCAAGGCGACGCTCTACGCCGGGGAGCCGGACGTCGTCCAGCCCATTGCCTTCACGATCGACGATCGCGGCCGCCTCTGGGTGGTCGAGTCGTACACGTATCCCCGCCGACAGCCCGAAGGGCAGGGGAAGGACCGCATCCTCATCTTCGAGGACACGAACGACGACGGGAAGTTCGACACCCGCAAGGTCTTCCAGGAGAAGCTGAATCTCGCCAGCGGCATTGAGGTTGGATTCGGCGGCGTATTCGTCGGCGCCGCGCCCGAGTTCCTCTTCATCCCCGACCGGGACGGCGACGACAAGCCCGACGGTCCTCCCGTCGTGCTCCTGGACGGCTGGGGATACCAGGACACGCACGAGACGCTCAACTCGTTCAACTGGGGCCCCGACGGCTGGCTTTACGGCTGCCACGGCGTCTTCACGCACTCGCGAGTCGGCAAGCCGGGCACGCCCGACGCGGACCGCGTGCCGATCAACGCCGGCATCTGGCGCTTCCATCCGACGAAGCACGTCTTCGAGGTCTTCGCCAACGGCACCAGCAACCCCTGGGGCGTCGACTTTGACGCCAACGGTCGGGCGTTCCTCACGTCCTGCGTCATCCCGCACCTTTATCAGGTGATCCAGGGGGCTCGTTACGAACGCCAGGCGGGGAGCGACTTCAACCCGTACTCGTACGACCTCATCAAGACGATCGCCGATCACCGCCATTACCTGGGCGGCAACCCCCACGGCGGCAACGGCCGTTCGGACCTCGCCGGCGGCGGACACGCCCACGCCGGGGCCCTGATCTACCAGGGGGACGCCTGGCCCCGCGAGTACGTCGGCTCGATCCTGATGAACAACATCCACGGCGCTCGTTTGAACCGCGATCTGCTCATGCCCGCCGGCTCCGGCTTCGTCGGCCAGCACGGTCCCGACTTCCTGATGGCCAACGATCGATGGTCGCAGATTATCAGCCTGAAGACCGGGCCCGACGGCCAGATGTACATGATCGACTGGTATGACGAGAACCAGTGCCACATGACCGACCCCAACGCCCACGACCGCACCAACGGCCGAATCTTCGTCGTCTCCTACGGCGACGTGAAGGGCAACGCGCGGGCGATCGATCCGAGGACCGTCTCGACGGAAGCCCTCGTGGCGATGCTGGCCAGCCCGAACGACTGGCACGTCCGCCACGCCCGGAGAATCCTCCAGGAGCGCGCCGGCGTGCTCGACGGCGCTGCGCAGGCGAAGCTCGCCGAGGATCTCACCGCTTCCGCCTTTGACGCGCCTGATCCGAAAACGCGGCTCAACGCCCTCTGGGCCCTGCATACGACCGGTGCTCTGGACGAGACGACGATTTTGAAGGCGTTGGCGTCTCCCGACCCAGACTTCCGGGGCTGGGCGGTTCAACTCGCCACCGAGGCCGGCGCGCCGAATATGCGAGTGCTGGACGCCTTCTCCCGGCTGGCGCGCGACGACACGTCGCCCGTCGTTCGGCTCTACCTCGCCTCGGCGCTCCAGCGGCTGCCGATTCCCTCCCGGCGGCCGATTCTGGAAGGGCTCGTTCGCCACGCCGAGGACGCCAACGACCACAATCTGCCGCTGATGATCTGGTTCGGCCTGGAGCCTGCCGCCGCCGAGGGGCCGCAGTGGGCGCTCGACCTGGCCTCGGCCTCTCGGATCCCGGGCGTTTTGACGAACACCGTGCGTCGCGTCGCTGCGCTGGGGACGCCCGAGGCGTTCGACCTGATCGTCGCGGCTCTTGACCAGGCGACGTCCGACCCCGTCCGACTGACGATCCTCCAGGCTGTCAACCAGTCGCTCCAGGGTCGTCGAGCCGTCGATATGCCAACGAACTGGGCGTCGGCTTTCGAGAAGCTGTTGGGGAGTCCCGATCTCGACGTCCGGTCGCAGGCCACGGCGCTGGCCGTGACGTTCGGCGATCCGAAGGCGCTGACTGAGTTCCGCAACGTCGTCGGCGACGCGGCCCAACCGCTGACCGCCCGCCGCGACGCGATGGCCTCGCTGCTGAAGGCTCGCGACCCCGGGATGGCGCCGGTCCTGAGGAAACTGCTCGCGGAGCCCCAGCTTCGTGGCGCCGCCATCCGCGGTCTCGCCGCATACGACGACCCCGAGAGCGCGCCGATCGTCCTGGACCTCTATTCGAGCCTGGCACCGCCTGAGCGCCGCGACGCCCTGAACATGCTGGCCGCGCGGCCTGGTTCGTCGAAAGCGCTGTTGGCGGCCGTCGAGGCCGGCAAGCTGGCCTCGAAGGATCTCTCGGCCGACGTCGTCCGTCAGCTTCGCAATCACAAGGACGCCCAGATCGACGGGCTCATCGCCAAGGTCTGGGGAGCGGCCCGCGAGACGACGGCCGACAAGTCGAAGCTGATCGACAAGTACCGCCAGATGCTGACGGCCGGATACGCCCGCAAGCCCGACCTGGAACTGGGCCGGGCCGTCTTCGCCCGGACCTGCCAGCAGTGCCACACGCTCTTCGGTGCGGGGGCGGCGATCGGCCCCGACCTGACCGGATCCAACCGGGCCGACCGAGAGTACGTCCTCGCGAACGTTCTGGACCCCTCCGCGCTGATCGGCAAGGACTACCTGGCCCACGTCATTGCGACCACCGACGGACGCGTGCTGACGGGTCTGATCAAGTCGGAGGACAAGGACGCAATCACCCTCCAGACGGCCAACGAACTGCTTGTGATCCCCAAGGGGGACGTAGAACAGCGCCGGCCGAGCGAGTCGTCGATGATGCCCGAGGACCTCTGGACGCCGCTCTCCGAGTTTGAGATTCGTTCGCTCACCGCCTACCTGGCCTCTCCCGGCCAGGTGCCGATGCTGGCGACCCCGGAGAACGC
Organism: Paludisphaera rhizosphaerae; assembly: GCF_011065895.1. Classification (NCBI taxonomy): domain Bacteria; kingdom Pseudomonadati; phylum Planctomycetota; class Planctomycetia; order Isosphaerales; family Isosphaeraceae; genus Paludisphaera; species Paludisphaera rhizosphaerae. Next base: position 139,027 of record NZ_JAALCR010000016.1, read on the forward strand.
CTCGGGCTTCTTCAACGGCAAGGACCTCGCCGGATGGGTCGGCGACGCCGGCCTGTGGTCGGTGGAGCAGGGGGAGATCGTCGGCAAGACTCCGGGCCTGAAACGGAACACGTTCCTCAAGAGCGAGATGTCCGCCCAGGACTTCCGCTTGACCTTCCAGGTGAAGCTCGTCCGCAACGAGGGGAACAGCGGCGTGCAGTTCCGCAGCGAGGCCCTTCCCGACGGCGAGATGAAGGGCCCCCAGGCCGACGTCGGCGCCGGCTGGTGGGGCAAGCTCTACGAGGAGAACGGCCGAGGTCTTCTCTGGCCCAAGTCGGCCGAGGAGAACGTCAAGCTCGGCGAGTGGAACACTTACGAGATCGTCGCGGTCGGCGGATCGATCCGGACGCGTATCAACGGCAAGCCGGCCGTCGTCCTGGACGACCCCAGGGTTTCCAAACGCGGGATCTTCGGCCTGCAGCTCCACTCCGGAGGTGCGACCGAGGTCCGATTCAAGGACCTGAAATTGGAACTGAACCCGACTCTCGACCCACCGACGGCGGCCCGATGAGCGACCCCGAATACATACCCGGCGTCTGCAACATCGGCGGGGCGGAAGTGCGTCTTCGGATCCTGGTAGGCTGGGCGGGACTGATCGGAGCCGTCGCCCTCTGGGGATGTCTGGCCTGGGCCCACTCGCCTCCCGCCGTCCGACTCTGGGTCGGCGGGCCCGCCCTGATGTCGGCGCTCGGGTTCCTCCAGGCGCAGAGGGGATTCTGCGTGAACTACGGCCTCGGCGGCGTCTCCAGCTTTGGTCGCAAGGCCGGCGAGACGACGGCCGTCGAGGACGAGGACGCCCGCGAGATGGATCGCCGCGCCTCCTGGAGGATCATCGGCCAATCGCTGCTGATCGCGGCCGTCGTCGCGATCCTCGCCTACCTTCTGCCTGGCTGAGAATGAACCGACTCCATGCCCTGATCGGTGAGCCGCCGTTCATCCTCGACGGCGCACAGGGGACCGAACTCCAGAAACGTGGCCTGCCGATTGGCGAATCGTCCGACGTCTGGAACCTCTCACGGCCCGACGTCGTGCTGGCCGTCGCCCAGTCGTATGTCGAGTCCGGCTCGCAAGGCGTCCTCACCAACACCTTCCAGGCGAATCCGATCGCATTGCGGCGTTCCGGCCTGGAATCGGAGACCCGCCGAATCAACGAAGCCGGCGCGGGGATCGCCTGCGACGCGGCTGCCGGACGCGCGCGAGTTTTCGGCTCGATCGGACCGGTCGGCGCCGCGACTTCGGAAGCCGCCGATGGATTCGCCGTCCAGGCCCAAGCACTGGCCCTCGGCGGAGTTGATGCCATCGTGCTGGAGACGTGCCTGTCACTCGCCGAGGCCCGGCTCGCCGCGTCCGCCGCGCTCGAGACCGGGCTGCCGGTCGTGGCTTCGTTCCACTTCCACCGAGTCGACGGCGAGTTGAGGGCGTTCGACGGGACGAGCCCCGAAGACGTCGCCCAGGCCATGGTCGAGGCGGGCGTCGACGGCGTCGGCGCCAACTGCGGCGAGGGGCCCGGCGACTTCACCGAAATCTGCCAACGCCTGGCCTCGGCTTGCCACCTGCCGATCTGGCTCAAGCCGAACGCCGGCCTGCCGACGATCGACGCCGGTCGGGCGGTCTACTCGACGAGTCCCGAGGCTCTCGCCGATCGACTCTCCGAGTGGCTGGAAGCCGGGGCCTGGTGCGTCGGCGGCTGCTGCGGGACGACCCCCAAGCACATCGCCGCGCTGCGTCGCCGGGCCGATTCTCTCGGTCACTTCCTCAGCCAGTAAACGTAGTCCGTCATCGCCGGCGTTCCCCCGGCGGCCTTGACGAGCATGGCGATCTGGCCGCGGTGGTAGAACGAGTGTCCGAAAAGCTGCGTCAGCAATTCCTCGACGGTGTTGCGGAACGGCGAGCCGTCGAGCGTGCGGTAGTCGACGACGCGGGCCAGGCCCTCGTCGTCCAGGGCTTCCAGGAAGGCCGACCAGTCCGAGGCGGTTTCCGCCCAGGCCGTCTTAACTTCCTCGAGCGTCCGGCCAGGGGGGAAGGTGTTCTCATTCGGGCGGCTGGTTCCTTCGATGCGTCGTTTCCAGATGCCTCGGGCCTCGTTGAGGTGGGCCATCAGGTCGACGGCCCGGCGGTATTCGGGGGAATCTCGACGATCAGCGGGGACGCTCTCGATCGCCGCGAGAGTCCATTCGTGGACTTCATTCTCGTAAGTGAACCATCGGCGGAATCGGTCGGCGAGGATTTGTGACATGAGGGTCGGTTCCAAGGATCAGGGGTGATGTTCGTCGATGCAGACGGTTGCGAGATGCAACGGGTTCGGTCGCCCTCGGCTGACGAAAACGGACGTCCGCGCTGGTATCATGGTCGACCTGCGAGCCCCGACGACCGAGGATCGATCATGCCTGAGAGTCGCCCCCGGACCTCGCTGAAAAGCGAGACGCCCACGGAAACCCCCGCCGAAACGCGCCGTTGGCCGCTGGCCGCGACGGTCGCCGTGTTCATCGGGGCGCTTGCGGTTTTGGTCCCGACGACGGGCGATTTCGGCGTCACCTGGGACGAGCCGGCGTATCGCTACAGCCAGTCGATTTCCGCGCAGTGGTGGCGGCAATGGGCCTCGGTCCGATCGTGGGGCGACGTCGAAGCACAACTGGACGCCGACGCCCTTCTCTATTACTGGCCCTACGCCCGGTTCGGAATCAACTTCCATCCGCCGCTGGCCGGCCAGCTCAGCCTGGCGGCGAGCGCAGCGACCGGCACGGTGATGAAGGATTACCCGTCCCGACGGATGGCGTCGGTCATCGAATTCGCACTCACGATCGCGATCGGGTGCCACTTCCTGGCCAGGCGGTACGGCTCGCTCGTCGGCCTGACGATGGCCGGGGCGCTTCTGTTCATGCCTCGGGTCCACGGTCAGGCGCATCTGCTCGATACCGACATCCCCGGGCTGTTCATCTGGGCCTGCACGGCGCTGGCGTTCTGGAAGGGGCTGAATGAGCCCGACTCCCGCCGCTGGCGAGTTCTGGTCGGCGTGCTGATGGGGTTGGCGTTTCTGGAGAAGATGGCGGCGGTGGCGGTGCTCCTGCCGCTGCTCGTCTGGCTCTTCGCATCTCGGCTGCCGATCGCCTTCACGAAGCGAGCCGGCAAGGGCGCCTGGATCGACGCGGCGGTCACACTCTTCCCGATGCTCATCCCTCTGGGCGTGGCCTTCGTGGAGATCCAACTCCTCCAGCGCAGGCTGCCTCCTCCCTCGCAGACGGACCTCTTCTTCCAGGCGACGCCGAAACCGGCCGTATTCATACCTGGCGCAATTCTCGCGATCCCGCTGATCGTTTGGGGGTTGAGGAGGCTTCTGGGACGGCTTCGATCGAAGAGTCCGATCTGGGGCGTCGAGCGGCCGGGGCTGGAGACGTTCGCGTCGATTCTGGCCTTCGCTCCGGTCGTCGGCTGGCTCGGGAATCCGGCCTGGTGGCGCGAGACCATCGTCCGGATGACGCACTACTACACCCTGAGCAATGACCGTCAGGGCGCCCTGCCGGACATCCTGATCCTCTACGCGGGGCAGATCTACAAATTCAGCCTCCCCTGGCACAACGGCTGGGTGCTCGCGGCGATCACGGTTCCGCTGACGATTCTGCTGGCCGGAATCGTCGGAGTCGTCTGGGGCTTGCGGGGATGGAGAACCGATCGGCTGCCCCTCTATTTCCTGCTCCACATGCTCACCCTGCCGGCGCTTCGGATGCTCCACACGCCGGCCCACGACGGCGTCCGGCTCCTGCTCCCGACCTTCTTCTTTCTGGCGGGCTTCGCGGGATGGGGCGTCGCCTGGATGGGGGCGGCCGTCGCGCGTCGGGTCCGATGGGGAGGCGTTCTCACCGCCGCGGCCGTGCTGCTGCCGGCCCTGGTGTCGCTCGTCAGCATCCATCCCTATGAGCTGTCGTACTACAACATCCTGGTCGGCGGCACGCCCGGAGCCTGGCGGCGCGGGTTTGAGATGACTTACTGGTACGACGCCTTCACACCGGCCGTGATCCGGGATCTCAACGAAAAGCTGCCGACGGGCGCGGAACTGGACTACCTCAGCGACAAGACCGATACGTCGATGCAGGTCTTCAGCGACCTTCAGGCCCTGGGGCATCTTCGGCCCGACATCGTGCTGGGCCGGCGGGCCCGAGAACGGTTCCCCTACGTGATCCTGCTGAGCCAGGATTCCAAGGCCACGGCGTTCACCCGTCTCCTCTTCGTGACGAAGCCCTGGTACGCCTCGGAGCCCGCGCAGATCGGCGGGCTTCGGATCTTGACGATCGCCGATCCGGTCGCCGTTTCTCGAGCCTGGGCGCTCAACCTGCTCCTCGACGCTCCCGCCGAGCATCGCCCGCCGCCGCCGACCGCCCCGGGTTGGGTTCACGACCTCGCTCCGTTCCTCAAACGGTTCTGGGGGGAGGGCCTCCAGCTCGACGACCCCCTGGGCGTGAACACGAAGGTCCTCGAATGGGCGCGCAACGACCCCGAGGGTTTGAAGGCCGCCGCGCGAAAGCTCATCGACGGAAAGGACGGCGAGAAGGACCAAGGAGTCGCGCGGCTGTCGCGGCTCCTCGTCCCGGTGACGAACGGCGTCCCCAGCCCTCTCCGCACGGAATTGCTCGAGCAACTCCGCGCAGCGCGCCCCGAGGGGCTGATCGAGGCCGTCGAGATCGTGACCGCACACCCCGACGCCGTCGCCGAGGTCATCACCCGATACCCCTACACCGACCCGGCCAGCCTCGGCGGTTATCTGGATCGCGACCTGACGACCGAGCGAATCGCCCACCCCTGAGCCGATTCGCTCACCAATCGTCGATCCGTGGTATGGTTCAGATAGATAGCCGGTGTGGGAGAGGTGCGCGCCAAACCCCTCCACGGAGGGTGGCGCGGCCCACCGTCCGGAGCCGTCGCGAAGTCACACGTTCGAGCGGTGGACGGCGCCATCCCACGGGAGCCCACCAAAAACGCGTCAGAACAAGCAGCCACAGTTCCGCGAAAGTCGACAAACGAACCCATCGGGATTGCGATGTAAAGATCGATGGTCAAAAGAGTTGCAGGTCGATCACGGCACCCGCTGAACCCAAATCGAAGCCAATCACCCGCCCAGACTTGCCGGTCCAAACCGCCATTGACCGGCGTGGCTTGCCGGCGGGGAAGGGGAGCCAGATCGATCTGCGAAACGGAACAACGAGGGCTCAGGGCGTGCGAAGTTGAGCGAGCGAAGCCAACTCGGTTTGCTTGCAAGGGTTTTTCATAGAAGGCCTTGCGACGATTGTCTTTCGTCGAACGGACCCAAAATCGAAGCCGATTGCGTCGAGGACGCCAGGTCCGACGACATCGACACGCGGAATGACCCTTTCTGTACGCAAGATCAGTGTATAAAATGAAGGGTTTGGAGGACGGTCGAGCGTCCGGGGAGGGGTGAGATGGGTGTCATCCAAAAACTGCCGCCGTCGGTGGTGAATCAGATCGCCGCGGGCGAGGTCGTGGAGCGCCCGGCTTCGGTCGTCAAGGAGATGATGGAGAACGCGATCGACGCCAAGGCCCGTCGGCTGGAGGTGAGCGTCGAGCGCGGGGGGAAGGACCTGATCCGGATCGCCGACGACGGCGAGGGGATGTCGCCCGAGGATCTCCCGCTGGCCTTCACCCCCCATGCGACGAGCAAGCTCCAGACGGCCGAGGATCTCCACCGGGTGCGCACCCTTGGGTTCCGAGGCGAAGCTCTGGCGGCCATCGCCGAGATCTCCAAGGTGCGCTGCCAGACTCGGCGGGCCGACGCTTCGGAGGGGTCGGAGGTCCAGATCGAGGCCGGCGTCGCGGGGCCGATCAAGAGCTGCGGCTGCCCGGTCGGCACCGTCATGGAGGTCCGCAACCTCTTTTTCAACACGCCGGTACGGCGCGCCTTCCTGAAGTCGGATTCGACCGAGGCCGGGCACGTCGCCGAGACCTTCGCTCGGGTCGCCCTGGCGCATCCCGAGGTCCACATGACCTTTCGGTCGTCGGGGAAGATCGTCCACGACCTGCCGGCCGTCGCCGGGATCCGGGAGCGGATCGCCGCCTTTTTCGGCCGTGAGTTGGCTGAGTCGCTCCTCTGGGTCGAGGGGAAGCTCGATCAGACGAGCCTCTGGGGATACGTCGGCCACCCCTCGCAGAGCCGGTCCAGCACGAAGGGCCAGTATCTGTTCCTGGGCGGCCGGTACGTCCGCGACCGCAGCCTGAGCCACGCCCTCAACGAGGCTTATCGCGGGTTGTTGATGGTGGGCCGGAATCCCGTGGCCTTCCTCAACCTGGAAATCCCCCCCGAGGAGGTGGACGTGAACGTCCACCCGACCAAGATTGAGGTCCGATTCCGCGACCCCCAGCGCGTCTACAGCCACCTCCTCTCCACGCTCCGTCAGACGTTCCTCGGCAGCGACTTGCACAGCCGGCTTCAGCCAGTCCCCGGCGGCAAGCCGACCGGCCCGCCGACGCCCGTCGTCGAGGAGCCTGCCCCGTCCTGGTCGCCTCCGGCAAACCGGCCGACGCCGACTCCTCCGGCGAGTCCGGCCTTCAACCTGGACTCCGAACCGGCCGACCGTCAGGAGATCGCCGCGTGGTTCCAACCCTCGCGGAAGCCGGCCTCGCCGCCGATGATCCCGGACTCCGTCGGTCAGATCCAGCCGCCGGAATGGTCGCACTCGCTGCCGGGCCGGTTCGAGTTCGCCAAGGGGGAAGCGTTCAACGAGTTCTCATCGTTGGAGGAACGGCGCGACGAGGCCCCGATCCAGGCAGCGCCTTCCCCTGCGCCGGTCCGGCTCGAGCCCGCCCGCCCGGAGCCTCGCCGCGAGGTCGATCCCGTCGGCCACGCGAAGGCCATCCAGGTCCACGACAGCTACCTGATCGCCGAGACGAGCGAGGGGATGATGGTCATCGACCAGCACGCCCTCCACGAGCGGATCATCTACGAGGAGCTGCGCAAGCGCGTGGCGGAAGGGCGCGTCGAGTCGCAGGGGCTGCTGGTCCCGGAGCCCGTCCACATGGCGGCCGATGAGGCGGCCGTCGTGCTGGAGCATGCCGACCTGCTGGCGACGCTGGGCCTGGAGATCGAGGGATTCGGCGGCGACACGGTTCTCGTTCGGAGTGTCCCCGCGATGCTCTCCGGCCTCCAGCCCGACCGGCTGCTGCACGATCTGGGCGAGCATCTGGCGACGCAGCCGATTCCTCCCACGCGCGACGGGTTGGTGGCCGAGCTGCTCCACATGGTCTCGTGCAAGGCGGCCATCAAGGCAGGGCAGAAACTGACGGCCGAGGAGATCGACGCGCTGCTTGAACGCCGCGAACTGGCCGCTGATGCTCATCATTGTCCACATGGCCGCCCTACGGCTCTGATTTTCACCAAGAGTGAATTGGAGAAGCAGTTTGGGCGTATCTGAAACGCTTGCGGGCTTGCTCTATCCACCCCCCGGCCGGCTGTCGTAAAATCGGCGGCGGGTCGGGCCGATGCGAGCCGTAAAGGTCGAACGGATAAGCAAAAGCGGTCCCCCCGAGGCGGAGAGTTTCCGACGATGGCTGTGATCTGTACGACGATCGGGCGGGGCCGGCATTCCTCGCTTCTGGAGGAGTGGAAGGCCGCGGCTGAGGCTGGGGCCGACATGGTGGAGCTTCGCGTCGACTGCCTCCGACGCGACCCCGACCTGAAACGAATCCTCAAGGTGCGGCACACCCCCTGCGTCTTCACGCTCCGTCGCGGCGCCGACGGCGGCATGTGGCGGGGCGATGAGGAGAAGCGCAGGCAACTCCTGCGTGAAGCCATCGTGATGGGCGTCGACTACGTCGATCTGGAGAGCGACGTCGCCGGCGACATCCGTCGGTACGGCAGCACCAAGCGGCTGGTCAGCTATCACAACCTCAAGAAGGTCCCCGACGACCTCGACGAGGTGGTCGGCAAGTGCAACGAGTGCGACCCCGACGTCGTCAAGATCGCCGTCGCCGCCGGCTCGCTCGCCGAGGCCTCGCGAGTCCTCCATCTCGGCGTCGGCGCCAAGCACCCGATGATCACGATCGCGATGGGTGAACGGAATCTGTTCACCCGTATTCTCAACGCCAAGTACGGCGCTCCGTTCACCTACGCCGGCTTCAACCCCGAGCGCGTCTTCGCCCCGGGCATGCCGTATCTGAATGAACTGAAGCGGGACTTCTTCTACGACCAGATCAACGCCGAGACCGAGGTCTACGGCGTGCTCGGCGATCCCATCGGCCACAGCCTGAGCCCGGCCGTCCACAACACGGCGTTCCGACATCTCGGGCTGAACAAGGTCATGGTCCCCTTCCAGGTCGCCAAGGGGGGACTGGAAGAGTTCTTCCGCGAACTGGCCTGGGTCGGAATCAAGGGGTGCAGCGTCACCATCCCCCACAAGGAAGACCTCATCCCCTTGCTCCAACACAAGGAGAACGCCGTCGAACGCGTCGGCGCGTGCAATACGGTGGTGATCGCCGCGGACGGGTCGAAGACGGGCTATAACACCGACTATCGGGCGTCGATGGATTCGCTCGAAGAGCTTATGGGGAAGAGCGAGGCGCCCGACGCCCCCAGCCCGCTGCTCGACAAGCAGGCCCTGATCCTGGGCGCCGGCGGCGTGGCCCGCTCGATCGCCTTCGGCCTCCAGCGCCGTGGGGCCGCGGTCACCATCATGAACCGCCACGACGAACGCGGGAAGCAACTCGCAGAAGACGTCGGCTGCAAATCGGCGAACTGGTCCCAGCGAGCGACCCAGATCGTCGATATCGTCGTCAACTGCACCCCGGTCGGGATGCACCCGAACGTCGATGACACGCCGATGCCCCCTTCGGCGTTCCCGAGGTCGGAGATCATCGTCTTCGACACGATCTACCACCCCGAGAACACGATGATGCTCAAGCTGGCTCGCCAGCGAGGGTGCAAGACGCTGACGGGCGTGGACATGTTCGTCCGCCAGGCGGCACTGCAGTTCAAGCTGTACACGGGCCAGGACGCCCCCGTCGATGTGATGCGGAGCGTCATGAAGCGCAAACTGGGCCACCTGAAGGACGCATGAGTCTGCCATCGATGAGCGAAGCGACGAAGGGGTCGGGCCTGGTGCTGGTGGGCTATCGCGGCACGGGGAAATCGACGGTCGGCCGGCTCCTCGCCGAGCGGACCGGGCGGACGTTCTTCGACGTCGACGACGAGATCGTCGCCCGCGCAGGACGGACCATCCGGGCGATCTTCGAGGAGTCCGGCGAGCCCGTCTTCCGCGAGTTGGAAGAGGCCGTGGTCCGCGACCTGACCAAGACCCACCCCGGGGCCGTTCTGGGAACCGGCGGCGGGACGATCCTGCGCGAGTCGAACCGCCAGGCGCTCCGGTCGTTCGGCCTCGTCGCCTGGCTCCGCGCCGAGGCCGACGAACTGGCCCGCAGGCTGGAAGCCGACGCGATCACCCGTGAGCATCGACCGGCCCTGACCTCCAAGGGGACGCTCGAAGAGATCGTCGAGGTGCTCGCGTATCGGACCCCGTTCTACGAGGAGGTCGCCCACGTCGCCGTCGACGCCCAAACGCATGGGCCGGCGGAGGTCGCCGACCTGATCCTGGATCACTGGAAGCCGTCGAAGGGTCAGACGCTGGCGGAGGGAGCCCCCTCGTGTTCGTAAGCTGGCCGATCCTGGTCTTCCTGGGTTTCGGCGTCTTCTGCGTGGGGACGGTCGTCGGCAGCTTTCTGAACGTCTGCATCTACCGTCTTCCCTGGCAGAAAAGCGTCATCTGGCCGGCCTCCCACTGCCCGCGATGCCACGGGGCGCTCTCGCCTAGCGACAACATCCCGATCATCGGCTGGATCGCTCTCCGCGGCGAATGCCGGATGTGCGGCCTGCCGATCTCGGCCCGCTACCCGCTGATCGAGGCCCTGGTAGGCCTGCTGTTCCTGGGGCTTTACGTCGTCGACGTGCTTCTGGCGCCCACGGAAGCCTGGGGGCAGATCCCCGTCTCGGCCCTGGCGACCCTCGGTTACCACTGCCTTTTCATGGCCCTCCTCGTCGCGGCCACGTTCATCGACTACGACCTGATGATCATCCCCGACGAGGTCACAGTCACCGGGATGGTGCTGGGGATCGGTCTGGGGACGCTCTTCCCCTGGATTCGCCCGGAGCCCTCGACGGCCGTCAGCCACTGGGCGGGGCTGGGCGTGGGGATCCTCGGCCTCCTGGCGGGGGCTGGGCTGACGGCTTTCATCCGGTCGTCGTTCTCGTTCCTGCTGCGTCGCGAGGCCATGGGATTTGGCGACGTGACCCTGATGGGAATGATCGGCGCGTTCCTGGGATGGCAGGCGGCCGTTTTGAGCTTCTTCCTCTTCCCATTCTTCGGCCTGGCCCATGCGGGCTGGAAGTTGATGAAGTACATCGGGAAACGGATGGCCGGCATCCAATCCTCGAGCGCCGATCGCGAAATACCCGCAGGGCCTTACATTAGCATGGCCGCCGCGTTCTTGATGTACAGTTGGCCGTGGCTCTGGCCCCTCTGGGCCAGGAACCTCTTCGAGATGCTCCACGCCATCTTCTGGTTCATGCTGGGGGTGAACGTGGGGCCATTGCGATAACCTCGCGGCGAATCGGCGGGAACCGGGGGGGACGGCGAAGGCGTTTGCGGCTAGAATCCCGCGCGGGTCGTTCTGGAAGGGGAGGGAGGCGAGGCGATGGCGTATCAATACAAGCGGCGCCGGCCGTCCATCATCCGGAACTTCTGGGTCTACCGTCGGCTGATCGGCACGGCCATGCTCATGGGCCTGATGCTCTGGTTCATCTGGGCCAACAACGAGCAGGTGAAGGTCTCATTTCCTTTTCGCATCGGGACTTACGATAGTTCCGTGGGCGTCGTCATTCTCCTCAGCGCCTTGTGCGGGTCACTCCTGACGGTGCTGGCGATGACGGTTTACTTCGCCCTTCGGAAGATCCGGTCGGGGCAGGCGCCCTCTGATACGGTGGAGACGTGCGATCTTGACGATGATCGGCCTCCGTCCGACTACGCGGCGAAAACTGAGGACGGAATTCGCAATTCTCAATGGTGATTCGGTCGAAGATAAGACTAACGCCAATCACGTCCCCAGGTCACCGGATGCTCGCCGTGGCTCGCGAAACCCCTGGTAGAGACCCCTGGATCGATTCGCCGAACCTCCTCGGCATGTGCGGAGGACGTTTGCTCGGTTTGCTGGCTGTTGCGCTGTTGGCTGGGTGCTCGGGCCGAGGGACTTACATCACGGGCGGCCCCTCTCAGGGCCAGCTCAAGTCGAGCCTCAGCCATCTGGAATACGAGAACGACCAGCTCAAGACGCAGGTCGCCCGGCTGAAGGAAGAGAATCGGACCTTCGAGGAGCGCCTGGTCCAGGAGCAACTCCACAACGGCGAGATCACCGCCAAGCTCGACAACGCCCGGAACCTCCTGCGCGACGGCGGCAATCCCGATTCCGACCTCGACGCCCCCCTGGCCGGCGCCCGCACTCTCCCCGCCGGACGCTCTTCCTCCACCAGAAGGAAAGCTCCCGCCGCTCAGATCTCGCAGGTCAAAGAGTCCGACGAGATCCCCCCCATCCGGATCGACGATGCGCCTCGCGGAAGCCGCTCCTCCTCGACCCGGTCGAAAACCGCGAGGCCCCAGGACGACTCACTGGGCTTCAACGAAGACGACCTGCGCTGGACGCCGATCGCTCGCGACGACAAGTCGGCCGCGCCCAAGCGCTGAGCTGGTCCGAACCCGTTCAGGTCGGTTGGCGTCGGACGACTCGTCCGGATACCATCGAATCCGGTACGAGTTTCGGTCTGAACACTGAGGCGGGGCATGATCGTCATCATCGACTACGGGATGGGCAACCTGCGGAGCGTACAAAAGGCGTTCGAGGCCGTCGGGCATGAAGCCTCGATCGTCGCGGAGCCCGAACGGATCCGCGACGCCTCGCATGTGGTGCTCCCTGGGGTCGGAGCCTTCGCCGACGCCATGACCGAGCTGCGCCGGACGGGAATGGACCAGGCCTTCACCGAGGCTGTCCGGGCCGGTAAGCCCTGCCTGGGCGTCTGCCTGGGCCTTCAACTCCTGTTCACTACGAGCTTTGAAGACGGCGAGTTCACCGGCCTGGACCTGATCCCGGGCCGCGTCGTCCGATTCGAGGCTCGTCCCGGGCTGAAGGTCCCTCACATGGGCTGGAACACCCTGAGCGTCCGCCGGCCGATCCCGCTGCTCGAGGGGATCGGCGCTGATCCCTCCGTCTACTTCGTCCACTCCTACCACGCCGTCCCCGATGATCCGGCCGACGTCGCGGCCGTCTCGGATTACCCCGATCCATTCCCCGCGATCGTCAACCGCGAGAACCTCACCGCCTGCCAGTTCCATCCTGAGAAGAGTCAGCAGGTCGGCCTGGCGATGTACGCCAACTTCGCCCGGCAGTAACCCCGCTGGGCGGACAACCCCCTCCACCCAGACTTCCGTCACGACCCACTTGCAAATTTCCCCGCTTTTCCGCCCTCGCTTATTTCCCCAGGTTACGATTCTTTCCAAGGACCGCGCGCCGCGCGGACGAGGTCGAGGATCGACCCGGCCAGGAAGGCGGGCTCGTCGGAGGACGGACGAATGGGGAATACCGCGCGCCGGCGTCGACTGCGGCCAGAGTTTGACTCGCTCGACTCGCGTCGGCTGCTGTCGGGATTCACCCCGTCGCAGATCCAAACCGCCTATGGACTTTCCGACGTCGCGCTCCCGACGAGTTCGGGAGGCACGGTGGTCGGCGACGGTTCGGGGCAGACGATCGCCATCATTGGTGCGTTCCACAACCCGACTATCCAGTCCGACTTGGACGTCTTCGACTCGGAGTATGGTCTTCCCCACACCACGGTCACGGTTGTCAACCTGGGGACGTCGGAGACCCACTCGACGTGGGCCTCGGAATCGGCGATGGACGTCCAGTGGGCTCATGCGCTCGCTCCCGGCGCGTCGATCGTCCTGATTGAGGCCGCGTCCGACGGCGCGGATGACGTCCTGAAGGCGGTCGACGTCGCTCGCAACCTGCCGGGGGTGAGCGTCGTCTCCATGAGCTTCGGATTCACGGAGACGGCCGGGCAGCACGCCTTCGACGGCTATTTCACGACCCCAGCCGGCCACACCGGCGTGACGTTCATTGCGGCCAGCGGCGACCACGGCCCGCAAGGCGGGGCGATGTACCCGGCCAGCTCGCCGAACGTCCTGGGAGTCGGCGGCACGACGCTCACCCTGGACGCCGCCGGGGATGTGCTGTCGGAGGGCCTCTGGTCGCTGAGCGCCAGCGGGCCGGGCCGGTACGCCTCGCGGCCGAGCTACCAGACCTCGTTCCAGCAGGGAGCGAGACGGACCACGCCGGACGTCGTCTTCCTGGGCGACCCGAACACGGGGGTCGCCAGCTTCTACACCGACCCCGAAACGGGACAAGCGACCTGGCGGATCGTCGCTGGTACGAGCCTCGGTGCTCCGGCGTGGGCCGCCATCGTGGCGATGGTCAACCAGGGCCGCGCTCTGCTCGGGGCCGGAACTCTCGACGGGGCGTCGCAGACGCTGCCGGCGCTCTACGGCCTGAACGGGACCGGTCTCCGGGTGGTGGCGAACTCAGTCTCGGCGACGGCCGCTGGTCTGGGGGCGCCCGACGGCCGCACTCTCATCCCTGCGCTCGTTCAAGGCACGATGCCGAAGGTCGAGACGGCCGCCGCCGGGACGACGACCATTGCGGCCTCCGAGTCCACGACATCGACGGCCACGGTCGGCCCGATGCGTCGCCAGCTCGCATTCCGACGTCGTCAGATCACCGTGAAACGGACGGTGGCTCCGACGCCTTCCCGACCGACTCGGCTCGTTCGCCAGCCCCTTCGGACGCGCCGGACGGCCGCCGTCGCCTGACCGGAAAGGGCAGGGGCCGTCCGCGAGATCGTTGCGTCCGCTCCCCACGCCGGCCGCTCGGTCCTTGCGATGACCCTCGCGGTCGGCTACAGTCGAGATTGTTAAGACAGTCTTTATGTTTCGGTGAAGTTCCATGCAAGTGATCCCGGCTATCGACCTGCGAGGCGGTCTCTGCGTTCGCCTGCGGCAGGGGGACTACGACCGCGAAACCGTCTTCGGGGACGATCCCGCGGCGATGGCCGGGCGTTGGGTTTCGGAAGGCGCGACGCGGATCCACCTCGTCGACCTGGACGGTGCGAAGGCCGGCAAGCCGGTCAACGTTGAAGCCGTGCGGTCGATCGTGGCGGCCGTGGGTGTCCCCTGCCAGCTCGGCGGGGGCGTACGCGACGAGAAGACGATCGACGCCTGGCTCGACGCCGGGCTCGATCGCGTGATCGTCGGCACGCAGGCGCTCCGCGACCCCTCCTGGTTCCGGTCGATGGCCGAGAAGCACCCGGGCCGGCTGGTCCTGGGGCTCGACGCGCGTGACGGAATGGTGGCCACCGACGGCTGGCTTGAAACGTCGGACGTCTCCGCGGCTGAACTGGCCGCGACGTTCGACGCCCTGCCGCTGGCGGCGATCATCTATACCGACATCGCGCGGGACGGCACCCTGGAAGGCCCCAACCTGGACGCGACGGCTGCGCTCTGCCGCCGCGTCAAGACCCCGGTGATCGCCTCCGGAGGCGTCGGTGAAATCACCGACGTCGATCGGTTGGCGACCCTCCCGGTGGCCGGCTGCATCGTCGGTCGGGCCCTGTACGAGGGCAAGTTCTCGTTGAAAGACGCCGTGGAACGCGCGGAGCGGGCTTCTTCCCGTTCCTGAGCGTAGCGAGCCTGTCAGCGCGCCCCTCTGGCGTCCAGACAGATCCGATCGGTAGGTACGCGACGGCCCCCGTCGCCTCGTCGTGAGGCATCGGGACCACGGCCGCACGTCCTCGCTCGCGCGGACCTTCGCCGCATCCCACGACCTCTCTCATGAGGACACTTCGATGACTACGACCTATCATATCGCTGATATCAGGAACGTCGCCCTCGCTGGACATGGGGCGTCGGGGAAGACCAGCCTCGCCGACGCCCTCCTGTTCGCCGCGGGCGCGGTCGCCCGCAAGGGTTCCGTGGACGACGGGACCAGCACGCTGGATTCCGACGACGAGGAGAAGAAGCGCCACTTCACCATCGACTGCCACCTCGGCCATCTCGCCTGGGACGGCCGGCAGATCCATCTGATCGACTCGCCCGGCTACCCGGACTTCATCGGCAACGCCCTCAGCGCCCTGGCCGCCGTCGAGAACGTGGTGCTCGCGGTCTCCGGCCCCGCCGGCATCGAGGTCAACACCCGCCGGCTGTTCAACGAAGCCCGCAAGATGGGCCTGGGCCGGTTCATCGCCGTCACCAAGATGGACGCCGAGAACGTCGACTATCGCGCCGACCTTGAGGCGATCCGCGAGACCTTCGGCCCGTCGTGCGTTCCGTTCAACGTCCCCATCGGCCAGGGAGCCACGTTCTCCAGCGTCGTCGACGTCCTCCAGTCTCACAACGAAGACCCCGCCGAGTGTCCGCTGCCGCCGACTGAAGCCTACCAGATGCTCGTCGAGCAGATCGTCGAGAGCGACGAAGCCCTCATGAACCGCTATCTGGAAGGGGATTCGATCGGCGTCGAGGAGCTGCGCAAGGCGGCTCACGATGCGATCGCGGCCGGCAAGCTCGTTCCGGTCCTCTGCGTTTGCACCAAGAAGGACCTCGGCGTCAAGGAACTGCTGGATCTGATCGCCGTCTGCGGCCTGAGCCCTGAGGACGTTCACCGCTACGGCGTCCGAGGCGAGGACGGCGAGGCTGGCGAGGAGGAAGAGATCCACCCGGTTGAGGACGGCACGCTCGTCGCCCAGGTCTTCAAGACGGCCAACGATCAGTTCATGGGCAAGCTGAGCTTCCTCCGGCTCCTTTCCGGTCGGATCACACCCGACACGACGCTGGTCAACCTTCGCAGCGGCAAGAGCACCAAGGCGGGCCACGTCTACGTCCTTCAGGGGAAGACGCAGGAGGAAGTTTCCGAGGCCATCGCCGGCGACATCGTGGCGATCGCCAAGTTCGACGACCTGCATGTGTCGGACACTGTCAGCAACGTCGGCGGCAATACGACCGTCGCCCGGTTGCAGGCCGCGCCGATCCACTTCCCGTCGCCCATGGTCCCGCGCGCCGTCGTGCCGAAGGCTCGCGAGGACGAGGCCAAGATCTCTGCCGGCCTGGCCAAGATCGCCGATGAGGATCCGACCTTCACCATCCGCCGCGACGCCCAGACGCACGAGCTGGTTATCTCCGGGATGAGCGACCTGCATCTGGACGTGATCCAGCAGCGGCTCAAGAACCGCTACAAGCTGGAGATGTCGACTCACGTGCCGCACGTCCCCTATCTGGAGACGATCTCGGCACCGGCCGAGGCCGACCACCGACACAAGAAGCAGACCGGCGGTCGCGGCCAGTTCGCCGAGGTTCACCTCCGCGTCAAGCCCGTCGAACGGGGCCAGGGATTCACCTTCACGGATGCGGTGAAGGGGGGCGTGATTCCCAACCAGTACATCCCGGCCGTTGAGAAGGGCGTGCGGGAGCGGCTGGAGAAGGGGATCCTCTCGGGCAACCACGTCGTCGACGTGGAGGTCGAGGTCTACTTCGGTAAGGACCACCCAGTCGACAGCTCGGAGCAGGCGTTCAAGACGGCCGCCGACCACGCCTTCCGCAAGGCGTTCGAGAAGGCCCATCCGGTGTTGCTCGAGCCGATCGTCTCGGTGGAAGTCACCGCGCCGGCGAGCTACTTCGGCGACCTCTCGGCCGATATGTCCACCCGCCGCGGCCACATCACCGGCATGGATTCCCTGCCGGGGAACATCCAATCGGTCCAGGCCGTCGTCCCGCTGGCCGAGATGCTCTCGTACGCATCAACGCTCAAAAGCATGACCTCCGGCCAGGGCTCGTTCACCATGGAGATGCAGGGCTACGAACCCGTCCCGCCCAACGTCCAGCAGCAGATCGTCGACCGCTACCAGAAGTCGCGAACGGGCGTCGAGGAGGAGTGACGCCCACCCCTGGCTGATCCTCGTGATGAGCGGCCTGGATCTGCTCCAGGCCGCTCACTCCGCGTCATACCCCTTCGGTGCAATGCGGATGTCGAGGCCGATGCGGGTGGTCCAGATTTCCCATTTGTCGCGGTCCCAGCCGACGATGATCCCCGAGCCTTCGAGACGGTCGAACATCTGCTCGACGTAGGCGGGGACGCGGTCCTCGTATTCGGAGGTGAGGTCGAGTTTGCGGCTGATCAGGTTGAAGAGCCCTCGGATCGACGCGGGGCCTTTCTCGCGGATTCGCTCGCGGCCCTCGGGCGAGACCGGGTCGGGGCCTTCGAGTGTCAGGCTCATGGAGCGGAGTAAGCGGCCGAACTGGCTGAACCAGGAGTCGCCGAAGCCGAAGTAGTCGCGGTGGACGATGTGGACCTCGCCGCGACGGACGATGGCCGCCTGGTAGACGGCCTCCAGATAGTTCTCGCCGTAGTCGGTCTGGAAGGCGATGTTCACCGCCTTGGCCAGGTGCTGAAGCGCCTCCGGCACGCCGACCTTGCGCGGGTCGACGTCGAGGCTCAGGTCGCGCAGTTCGCCCGCCTTGCGGGCCGTGACGGTCCCCCCCGCGCCGGGCGTCGTCGAGATCGCCACGCCTACCGGTGGGTTCGACGCCGGACGCGCTTTCGATTCGCCCTGGTCCATCTCCGACTTCGCCATGACCCGGCCCCCCGAGTTGTCCGCACGTCCCGCCGCGGGAGGGCGGGCCGTCGTCATCATACTAGATGTCTTCGTCGATCAGCAGCGGCATGCGTGGGGAGCGGGTCATGACCTGGTAGTAGTGGGTCGACGGCACGCAGATCATGTAGGCGACGGCGACGCCCCGCTCGTCGGGGACGAGGATGCCGCGGATCCCCTGGCGGACCCGGAACCAGACGCCGCGGTCGTAGCCGAGCATGGCGGGGATGTCGACCGGGACGGCGCCGATCTCGCGCCAGTAGCCCAGCTCAAGGCTCTCCTTCCAGGTCCAGCCGGTGGCAGGGAGGAACCGGCTTTGCAGGCATCCGTTGCCCCAACGCACGATCTGCAGTCGGCCGTCGCGCCAGATCGGCAGCCGAGGGCGACGGTCGCGATAGAGAAAGCGGATCTCGCGCTCGCCCCCACGTTCGTGGGCGCGGCGTTCCAGCCCATAACGCCCGATCAGCTCCGTGGGCAGCTCGCTCCATGCCAGAGAGATTCCGACGCACACGATTGGAAGGCCGCAGTGAATCCCGGGTAAGGTGAGAGGGGGCGGGTCAGAAACAGATCTTCCCGCGGACGTCGCAGATGTCGTACTCGTTGGCCGTGTCGCGATAGATCGCCGGCAGGTAGAGCGTGGCGGCGCTTCGGAGCGCGAACCGGCCGATCTTCCCGTTGATCCGCTCCTTGAGGCGGTCGACGTCCTCGCCGCGAATCCGGTTCGGGAGCGGGTCGAAGAACGCCAAAGCCGTCTGACCGCGGGGCGCCAGGTCCTCGGCGATCAGGTGCATGTGCGTCGCCGACTGGCCCTTGCTCCAGGCCTGCCGCAAGCACGGGCGGGCGACGTCGATGAGAACGTCGAAACGGTCGCCGGGGACCGCCAGCGTGCGCTGGCCGAGGCCCGTGTGGCCGCTCTTGTAGGCGAGGATGACTTTGAGGCGGCCGGCCGCCACGCCGTGATATCGCAGCTCCTCGATCAACCGTTCCAGGTTGCGCACGAGCCAGGCGTAGAGGGCCATCGGGTCGTCCGTGGCCCCTCCCAGGCTGCCGCCGCGCGAGAGCGTCTTGTGCGCCGGGCGGCGGGTGTGGATGGGCTGCACAGGGTCGCCGTTGATCTCCCACCAGAGGACTTCGCCCGAGGCCGTCAGCAGCCGTCGCACCAGCGTCCGGTCGGCGCGGGCCAGGTGGAGGCACGTCGTGATCCCCCAGGACGACAGCGTCGCCGCCCGCCGGCCGGCGATCCCGGTGATCTCCGTCACCGGCAGCCCTGCCAGCAATTCCTCCTCCCGGTTCGGCTCCAGCACGGCACGGGCGCCGTGCGGCTTGGAGGCGTCCGAGATCAACTTCGCCAGCGTCCGCGTCCGGGCGATCCCCACCGTCACGGGGACGCCCACGCATTCCTCGATCCGATCGCGGATCGTTCGCGCCAGCCCATCGAACGTCTCCCCCCGGCGCAGTTCGGCCCTGAAGAAGAACTCGTCGATCGAGTAATACTCGACCTGCCGCGAGGCGTTCTGCACCACCTCGAGCATCATTCGGCTGAGGACCTCGTACCAGCGGAAGTCGCGCTTGATGTAGATCCCGTCCGGGCACTTCACCAGGGCGTCCCAGATCGGCTCCCCCGTCTTCACCCCATGAGCCTTCATCTCATAGCTCTTGGCGATGACGCACGCCCCCTGATTCCCCAGGACGCCCACCGGCTTGCCCCGCAAAAACTCGTCCCGCACCCGCTCCGCGGACACGTAAAAACAGTCCGCGTCGAGATGACCGATCGCCGTCGCTGGCCCGTTCGCATTCATGTACGAAAACATAGATTGCACGTCTGATCAGGTCAAGCCGGAAAGGGCGGCTGTCGTCGAAAACCTGGGCGACGCAACGGGGAATCCAGAAATGAACGCGCTCCGACGGTCGGACGCAGGCCCGACACTTTCGAGGCGGCGGGGAATTGCGGCGATCCGTCGTCGAGAACGGACTTCCCCCCTTGCGGGGGAAGACAGACCGCGCAGCGGTCAGATGAGGGGGATGACCGGCATGGGACGCGCGGTCGATGTTCGATCCATCGCAACACCGATCCCCCCTCATCCGGCCTTCGGCCACCTTCCCCCGCGAGGGGGGAAGGCCGTCATGATCGCTTCCAAGGGTCGGCGGGGGCGGGATCCGCCCCCCGGACGTGGGTATCATGGCGCACGTCGGGCCTTCGCCGCCGCGACCATTCCGCGCGGGGCGGGTCCGCCGTTCGGAGGAATCGTAATGTCGGATCGACTTCGATCGTGGGGGGGCTTGCTCGGGGCGTTGGCGATCGTGGCGGGGGTCTTCGGATCGGCGCCGGCGCGAGGCCAGGAGGCTCAGGAGAGCCCGAACGCCGCCGCGAAGCGGTGGTTCGAGGACGCCAAGTTCGGGATGTTCGTCCACTGGGGCGTCTACTCGCTGCTGGGCAAGGGCGAGTGGGTCATGAACAACGACAAGATCCCGATCGCCGAGTACCGCAAGCTCCCTCCCCAGTTCAACCCGGTCAAGTTCGACGCCGACGAGTGGGTGAAACTCGCGAAAGCCGCCGGCATGCGCTACATCACCGTCACGACGAAGCACCATGACGGCTTCTGCATGTACGACAGCAAGCTGACCGACTACGACGTCATCGACGCCACCCCCTACGCCAAGGACCCCATGAAGGCCCTGGCCGAGGCCTGCCGCAAGAACCGCGTCAAGCTGTTCTTCTATTACTCGCTCCTCGACTGGCATCATCCCGACTACTTCCCGCTGGGCAAAACCGGTCATCACACGGGCCGCGAGAAGAAGGGGGACTGGGCGAAGTACGTCGCCTATTACCAGGGGCAGGTCCGCGAGCTTTGCACCAACTACGGTGAGATCGGCGGCCTCTGGTTCGACGGCTGGTGGGACGCCCCCGACGCCGCCTGGGACCTGGAAGGGACCTACAAGATCATCCACGACCTCCAACCCGGCGCTTTGGTGGGCAACAACCACCATGTAACTCCGTTCCCGGGCGAGGACTTCCAGATGTTCGAGCAGGACCTTCCCGGCGAGAACTCGGCCGGCTTCAACAAGGCCGAGGCGACCACCGCGCTGCCGCTGGAGACCTGTCTCACGATGAACAAGTCGTGGGGCTACAACGCCAAGGACGACCACTACAAGTCGCCCGAGCAGGTCGTGCACGCCCTCGCCGGCGCTGCGGGGAGGGGCGCGAACCTGCTGCTGAACGTCGGGCCGAAGCCAGACGGCACGATCGGCGTGGAGTTCGCCGAGCGGCTGCTGACCGTAGGGCGTTGGCTGGAATCCAACGGCAAGGCGATCTACGAGACCCGCCGGGGACCAATCCCGCCCCAGGCGTGGGGCGTCACCACGGAGCGCCGTCCGACCTTAAACCAGGCGCCAACCATCTATCTGCACGTCCTCAAGCCCGACGTGAAGGAGATTCTGCTCCCCGAATCCCTGATCACGGCCGTCGCCCAGCCGCTCGGGAAGCCGACTCCCCTGGAGAACGCGCCTGCGCCGGGCGGGGTGAAGATTACGATCCCCGACGACGTCCGCGACCCGTATGATACGATCATCATGGTGACGCTCCCCGTCCCCACGCCCGTCCCAAGGTCCGCCAAACTCAGATGATGAGTCTCGGCCGTCCTCGACCCCAGGCAGGAGTCTGACCATGACGGCTGAACTCGACTGGCCGGACGAGGACGAAGTTGGGGACGAAAGCAGCGACGTCGTCGCCCCATCGCGCG
Source organism: Paludisphaera rhizosphaerae (assembly GCF_011065895.1). NCBI lineage: Bacteria > Pseudomonadati > Planctomycetota > Planctomycetia > Isosphaerales > Isosphaeraceae > Paludisphaera > Paludisphaera rhizosphaerae. The sequence continues at coordinate 160,540 of NZ_JAALCR010000016.1, forward strand.
ACCGCGTCAGCCTGGTTCTGACGGCGTTGACCATCGCCCTGGTCGCGGGGGCGGCCTGGCTCCGGTTCGGCCCAGGGTTCTTTCCCAGGCCGATCCGGGTGGGCGAGCCGATGCCGCCCACCCGGCTGAACCGCCTGAACGACGCGGACTCTCGGCTGTTGCTGGGGGTGGAGGGCCGGGTCCTCTGGCTGGTCTTCGTCTCGACCGAAGGCGATGGGCCAGTCCCCGTGCTGCCGGAGTTGGAGACGGCCTGGAAACGGCTTCGATCCAATCGCCGATTCGGCATGGCGGTCGCGGCCGTTGACTCGTCCGGGCCGGACCGGGCGCGACAGGCGCTGGCGACGTACAAGGGGGAACTGCCGCTGTACGTGGCCGGCCGGGACGCGCCGCGATCCTTCGGGGTCGATCCGGGAGGCGGTCCCTGGCACTTCCTGATCGACCCTCACGGCCGGGTGGCCGCCGTCGCGCGGGGCTCAGGGGCGGAAACGATCAACCGGCTGTCGAAAATGGCCTCGAGTTGGCTCGATGCGATGGCGCCTGCGGCGGACCTCCGATTTCAATTGGTTCGGATGGGGGCGGACGTCGGCGCGGCGGCGAAGGGATGGAATATTGTCGCCAGAGCCCCTCGCGGGTAACGTAAAGAGTCGCAAAGACCTCACCGCCGGCCCCGGCGAACGCGCCGGGGGCCCAGCCGCCCTGCGCGGGCGGCCCGTGCGACGGGGATGAGGCCGGCCCCCCAGGCCAGCCCCTCCGAACGCCCACCTTTTTGAAGAACCAGAGAATCTGGACGGAGTCCTTATGTCCGCCTCCCCGAGTCCCGCGCCGTCCGTCACGCCCCAGCCGACGGGACGCAAGATCAAGCGCGTGGCGATCCTCTTCGCCGGCGGCCCGGCCCCGGCCGCCAACGCGGTCATCTCGACCTGCGCCGCCTCGTTCCTGCAGCACGGCGTCGAGGTCCTCGGCGTCATGAACGGCTATTCGCATCTGGTCGAATTCGCCCCGAACAACCCGATGCAGGAAGGGCGCGACTACGTCCTGCTGACGGGCAAGAAGCTCCGCCGCACCCGCAACACCCGCGGCATCATGCTGGGCACGGCCCGCACCAACCCGGGCAAAGACATCTCCAGCCCCGACCACCTGACCGACGCCAAGCGGACCGCCCCGATGCGGACCGTCTTCGAGGCTCTTTCCTCGCTGGGCGTGGACGCGCTGGTTTCCATCGGCGGCGACGACACGCTCAAGACGGCCAACAAGTTCCGGCTCTTCCAGCAGACGCTGCCGGCCGACGCCAAGAAGATCTCGGTCGTCCACGTCCCCAAGACGATCGACAACGACTACCGCGGCATCGACTTCACCTTCGGCTACTTCACGGCCGTTGAGACTCTGGCCGAAGAGATCCGCAACCTCCTGGCCGACGGCGAGGCCACTCGTGGCTACTTCATCGCCGAGTGCATGGGCCGTTCCGCCGGCTGGCTCGCCTACGGCGCGGCCATCGCCAGCGAGGCCAGCCTCGTGATGAGCGTCGAGGACATGGTCGGCGACCTCATGACCGAGGAGACCGTCACCGATCCCAAGACGGGCGTCTCGACCAAGCGCAAGATCGTGAACATGGACGCCTTCGTCGACAAGATCGTCGACCTGATGCTCTCCCGCGAGAAGCTGGGCAAGGAGTACGGCGTCGTCGTCCTGGCCGAGGGCCTGGCCTCGTTCCTCCCCAGCGCCAACCTCGAGGGTGCCAAGTTCGACGAGCACGGCCACCTCTCGCTGGGCGGCACGAACATGTCCCGGCTGGTCAACAAGCTGGTCGAGGCTCGTTATGAGAAGCGGACCGGCAAGAAGCGGCGGATCACCCCCGTCCAGCTCGGTTACGAGTCGCGCTGCGCCCTGCCGCACGCGTTCGACGTCATGCTCGGCAGCCAGCTCGGCGTCGGTGCCGTCCGGGCCCTGGTTGAGAAGCAGTATGACGGCGTGATGATCTCCACCGCCGGTCAGCTCGACCTCAACTACGTCCCGTTCGAGACGCTCATCGACCCCAAGACCCTCGTCACGGTCGTCCGCTTCATCGAAACGGACAGCGACTTCCAGAAGCTCGTCCGGCTGCTGGAAGCCTCGCAGAACTATTGAGCCTCGACGCGACGAGTTCGAACAAACAACCGGCCGCCGAGCATCGCGCTCGAGCGGCCGGTTTCGCTTTCGAACGACGACCGTCTGCATTACCCTGATTCGTAGGGGCACCCCTTGTGGGTGCCCGATCGCTGCGGACATCCGATGGCGGTTGGGCGCCCACAAGGGACGCCCCTACGAGTTTCCTATTCGCTTTCGCTGAATGCGATCCGAACGAGAACCGCGCTGAAACTCGCCTCAGCCCTTCATGGCCCACTTGGCCAACTCGGCGATCGTCGGGGTCTTTCCCTGCATGAGGAGGCCGGTGCGGAAGATTCGCCCGCCGACCCAGACGCAGAAGACGGCCGTGGCCGTTGTGAGGACGACGGAGAGGATCACCTGCCAGGCCGGCGGTGCGGGCTGCATGGCCATCCGCATGAGCATCAGGAAAGGGCTCGCGGTCGGGAACAGCGACATCCCCACGGAGAGCGGGCTGGCCGGGTTCCGGAGCACGGCCGTCCAGACGAACATCGGCAGCATCGACAGGATCATCACCGGCCACATCAACGACTGGGCGTCCTTCAGGTCGTTGCACGCTGCGCCGATGGCCATATAGAGCGAGCCGAAGACCAGGACCGCCAGGAACAGGAAGAAGACCAGGGCGAGCAGCAGGCCGGGCGAAATCACGTCGGCGTACCCATGGTAGGCCGCGACGGCGTAGCCCGCGCCCAGGTAGAGGATCGCCAGCAGCATCGCCACGCCGACGTTGCCGATCAGCTTCCCCATCATCAGGTTGAACGGCGAGACCGATCCGAGCAGCACCTCGCTGATCTTGCTCATCTTCTCTTCGATGACGCTGTTGAGAAGCTGCGGGCCGTTGGTCATCACGATCATGAAAACGAGGAACAGCAGCACCGCCGGCACCACGGACGTCCGGATCGGATCGACGCGCTTCGCACCCCCGGGGTCGCTGCGTTCGGCGAGCTGGAGGTTCTCCGTCTGCACGGGCCTGCCGAGCTTCTCGGCGACGGCCTGGTCGATGTTCGCCGCCTTGAAGCGGCGGGCGCGAAGCTCGCCGTTGACGACGCTGGTGATCCAGCCGCGGAGCATGTCGTCGTTCGGGTTGTTGGAGTGGTACTGGATCGTCGGCGAGGCGTCCGGACCGTCGCCGACGGGACCGATCACGACGTAGGCGTCCAACTCGCCGCATCGGATGAGGTCGGAGAGATCCAGCTCACGCTCGGCCGGAGTCCGGTCCTTCCCGTAGGGCTCCTTTTCCATCACGAACGCCGGCCTCGTGGGCTTGCCGCCTGGCGACGCAACCGTCGCGTTATAGGCCTCAGCCGCCGTGGCGATGACCGACTTGAACGAGCCTGAGTCATCGACGACCACGAACCGCCTCGGCTTCACGTCCACCTGCTTGCCGGCCAGCACCTGAAGCCCAATCGACGCGCCCATGATGATCGGCAGCGCCAGCAGGCTGATGATGAACGACTTGGTTCGGACCGAGGAGGAGAACTCGTTGGAGGCGACGACCCCGATCTTGCGAAGGTCAAGCGACATGGGCCGGCTCCTCCTGTGCAGGAATCTCTGACGGCGATGCAATTCGGACGAAGATGTCGTTGAGCGACGGCCGGGTGATCTCGAACCGAGTGATCCGCGTTCGGTCGATCAGGGCTCGAAGGAGATCCTGCGGGTCGCCCGCGTATCGGACCTCCTGGAAATTCCCCCGATCGGCGACGTCGCGGACGCCGGGGATGCCGGCGAAGGCGTCGGAGCCGGCGTCGGTCGCGACGCGGATCGTGTCGGCGCCGTAGATCGACTGGATCTCGTCGAGCGTCCCGTCGAGCACCTTGCGGCCCTTGTAGATCATGAAGATCCGGTCGCAGAGCCGTTCGGCGACGGACATGTCATGGGTGGAGAAGACGACGGTCGTCCCCTCCTTGCGAAGCTTGAGGACGGCCTCCGTGAGCACGTGGGCGTTCACCGGGTCGAGTCCCGAGAAGGGCTCGTCGAGGATGAGCAACTCGGGACGGTTGAGCACCGCCGAGATAAACTGGACCTTCTGCGCCATCCCCTTGGAAAGAGCGTCGATCCGCTTGTCGATCCACTCGGAAAGCCGCATCGCCTCCATCCAGCGGTCGATGTCGCGGTCGAGGTCGGGCTGCCGAGCCCCCTTGAGCGCCCCGAAGTAACGCAGCAGCCGGCGGACGGTCATCCGCTTGTAAAGCCCGCGTTCCTCCGGGAGGTAGCTGACCCGGTCATGCGCCGCGCGGGTGTCGCGGTCGCCGAGGACCTCGATCTCCCCTTCGTCGGGAAGGATGATCCGCATGATCATGCGCAGGGTCGTCGTCTTGCCTGAGCCGTTGGGTCCGATGAAGCCGTACAGAGAGCCCTCCGGCACGGTCAAGTCCAGGCGCTGAACCGCCTCGACTTCCCCGAACCGTTTGATGGCTCCTCGTATCGCGATCGCGTCACTCATGTGGAATCCGATCGTCGTTCGTCAACGCGGCCGAGGATTCGTCCCGGACTGTCGTCGTTGACGTTGTCGAGGGGATTCGTCCGGCGGGAACAGATATTGATCCTGCCCATCCGGACGATCTTGACGACCCTGTTCGTCTCTTATAGAAGTAGGTTTTGAGGCTTGGACCAAGGATGAATCCATCAAGCAACCAGGGAAGGTTTGCATGCCTGGCCAAATCGGCGGAACCTGTCGGGCCGTTCTCGCGATCACGGCGACAGTCGTCATGCTCTCGTTGACGGGTGGAGAGTCGGCGGCGACTCCCATCACGCCGTACTATCAGGTCTCGGCAGCGACCGAGTACGCGTTCTGGACCTTCAACGGTCAACAGTGGGCGACGGGCTTTTTTCTCAACATGCCGCAGGGTTTTCCCTCGCAGGCCGGAGACTACGAGTTCCACTGGAAGTGGGATGGCGACATCAACCACACGCAGGTCGACACCTACCATCTTGAAGTGTCGAAGGCGGGGGGAGGCCCGAATTCCACCTATCGAATCGACCCATTGCCGGGTGATCTCCATAATCCCGCCATGACGCTCAACACCCTCGGGCACGTCGTCGGGGGGTCGACATCCGCGAACAGACTGAACTGGGAGGATCCTCAAGGGTTCAACGGCGAGCACGCTTACTACTTCTCACCCGAGACCGGCACGATCGCTCTGAACACACTGAACGGAACGCTCGGCCTGCCGACCTGGGTCAATAACCATGACCAGATCGTCGGCGTTTCCTATACACCGGACGGCTCGCTCCACGCTTTTATCACCCGCCCCGGCGCGCCGGGGCTGGATCTGAACAACCTGATCACTCCTGGGAGCGGATACACGATCATCGCCGCGGACACAATCGAGGACTCAGGACGAATCCTGGCGATGGGACAGGACTCCCTGGGCCGCGACCACATGCTCTGGCTGACGCCGATCTCGGGACTCGACCCAACCTTTCCGGGCGGAGGGGAGACCTATCCCGATCCGTCTCCCACCCTGCCGCCCGACTCGACCCCCGTCCCCGAGCCGACCACGCTGATGACGCTCGTACTCGGAGGTCTCGGCCTGATCGCGCGTGCTCGACGTCGTGGCCGCGGTTGACGTCGCCGTGAAGATCAGGCGACGGGAGGGGGCTGCAGGCCGAAGCTGCATTGTGTCCGCCGCGACGGAGCCTTACGCTAGGGTGCTACGTAGCATCCGAACCGTGAAAAGCTCCGCCGCATTGCAGACGCGGAGCAGCCTGGAGGAGTTCCCCGAGGCATGGCTTCCCCGCTCAACCTGAAGCAACCCGTCAGCTCGGTCGAAGATCCAATGGACAAGACGTGCATCGACACGATCCGCACGCTCGCCATGGACGCCGTCCAGAAAGCCAACTCGGGGCATCCCGGCACGCCCATGGCGCTCGCGCCGGTGGCCTATCAGCTCTGGCAGAAGCACCTGCGCTACGACCCGTCCGACCCCGTCTGGCCGAACCGCGACCGCTTCGTCCTGTCGTGCGGCCACGCCTCGATGCTCCTCTATTCGCTGCTGCATCTGACCAAGGTGCAGGCCGTCGATGAGCGGTATGAGACGCTCGGCAAGCCGTCGGTGAGCCTGGAGGACATCAAGAACTTCCGCCAGCTTCACAGCCACACGCCCGGCCATCCCGAGTATCACCTGACCTCGGGAGTCGAGACGACCACCGGGCCGCTGGGGCAGGGGGTGGCCAACAGCGTCGGCATGGCGATCGCCGAAAGGTGGCTGGCAGCCCGCTACAACAAGCCGGGCTTCGAGGACGTCATCGACTTCAACGTCTACGCCATGTGCTCCGACGGCGACATGATGGAGGGGATCTCGCACGAGGCCGCCTCGATCGCCGGGCACCTCAAGCTCTCCAACCTCTGCTGGATCTACGACGACAACCGAATCACCATCGAAGGCAGCACCGAACTGACCTACGGCGACGACGTCGCCGAGCGGTTCATGGCCTACGGCTGGAACGTCACCCGAGTCGGCGACGCGAACGACCTTGAACTGCTCGAACGCGCCTATCAGGCCTTCCTCCACTGCGACGACCGGCCGACGCTCATCATCGTCGACAGCCACATCGCGTGGGGCGCTCCCAACAAGCAGGACACCAGCGGCGCCCACGGGGAACCGCTCGGCGAAGAGGAAATCCGTCTCACCAAGAAGTTCTACGGCTGGCCCGAGGACGCCAAATTCCTGGTGCCGGACGGCGTCTACGAGCACTTCCAGAAGGGCGTCGGAGCCCGCGGCCAGCAGCTTCGCGAAGCCTGGTTCGACAAGCTGGAATCCTACCGCTCCGCACACCCCGACCTGGCCGACGAACTCTACCGGATCCAGCATCGCGAACTCCCCGACGGCTGGGACGCCGACATTCCGACGTTCCCCGCCGACCCCAAGGGCGTGGCTTCGCGCGAGTCGTCGGGCAAGGTGCTCAACGCGGTCGCCAAGAACCTCCCCTGGCTGATCGGCGGCTCGGCCGACCTTGCACCGTCGACCAAGACGCTCATCAAGGACGCCCCCTCGTTCGACGCCGAGGATTACGCGGGCCGCAACTTCCACTTCGGCATCCGCGAGCACGCCATGGGGGCGATCCTCAACGGCATGTCCACGGTGAAGGTCCGCCCCTACGGCGCTGGCTTCCTGATCTTCAGCGACTACGGGCGGGCCCCGATCCGACTCGCCTCGATCATGGAGCTGCCCGTTATTTATGTGTTCACGCACGATTCGATCGGCGTGGGCGAGGACGGGCCGACGCACCAACCGATCGAGCAACTGCCGTCGCTGCGGGCGATTCCAGGGCTGATCGTGCTGCGGCCCTGCGACGCCAACGAGGTCGCCGAGACCTGGCGGACGATCATCCCGTTCCGCCACAGGCCCACCGCGCTGGTGATGACGCGACAGGCCATCCCGACGCTCGACCGCACGAAGTTCGCCCCCGCCTCGGGCCTGGCGAAAGGCGCCTACGTCCTGGCCGACGCTGAGGGGGGCAAGCCCGACGTGATCCTCATCGGCACCGGCAGCGAGGTCTCGCTCTGTATTGGGGCCTACGAAAAGCTCAAGGCCGAGGGGATCAAGGCCCGCGTCGTCAGCATGCCCTGCTGGGAGCTGTTCGACGAACAGGATCAGGCTTACCAGGATTCGGTCCTGCCGCCTGACGTCCTCGCCCGCGTCTCGGTCGAGCAGGCCTCCACCTTCGGCTGGGAGCGATACGTCGGCCGTCGCGGTGCGATGATCGGCATGAAGTCCTTCGGCGCCTCCGCGCCGCTGAAGGACCTGCTGACCGAGTTCGGCTTCACGGTCGACCGCGTGTACGACGCAGCCAAGCAGCAGCTGGCAGCCCACAAGGGCTGATTCGTCGAGCCTGGCGCGGCGGGAACGACGATGGACGTCTTCTATACGGACCAGTTCGTCCTCCCGCTGCCGCCGACTCACTCGTTCCCGTCCGCGAAATACGCGCTTCTCCGGGAGCGGTTGCTGGCCGAGGCGATCATCCGGCCGGACGAGCTGCACGTCCCCGAACGAGCCTCGTTCGAGGAGATCATCCGCGTCCATGACCCGGACTACTATGCGAGGGTCGTGGAAGGGCGGATGTCGGAACGAGAGGTCCGCGAGCTGGGCCTCCCCTGGTCGCCCGAGTTGGTCGAACGATCGCTGCGTTCGGTCGGTGCGACGCTCGCGGCAGCGCGTTCGGTGCTCTCGGTCTCGAATCCGAACCACGATGGACTCTGCGTCGCCTTCAACCTGGCGGGGGGGACGCACCACGCCTTCCGCGACCATGGAGCGGGCTACTGCGTGTTCAACGACGCCGCGGTCGCTATCAGGGCCATGCAGGCCGAGGGGCGATGTCGTAAGGCAGTCGTCATCGACTGCGACGTCCACCAAGGGGACGGCACGGCGGCGATCTTCGAAGGCGACCCTGACGTCTACACCTTCTCGATCCACGGCGCGAAGAACTATCCCCTGCGCAAGCAGCGCAGTCGGCTCGACGTGGAATTGCCCGACGGCGCCGGCGACGACGCGTACCTCGCCGCGCTGGAACCTGCGCTGGCGACGGCCATCGAGGACTCAGAGGCCGAACTCGCCGTTTATCTGGCCGGCTCCGATCCCTACGAGGGAGACCGACTCGGCCGGATGAAGCTGACCAAAAGCGGGCTCGCCGCTCGCGATCAGATGGTCTTCGAAGCCTGTCGCGACGCCGGCCTCCCCGTCGCCGTGGCGATGGCCGGCGGCTACGCTCGCGACGTTAGAGACACCGCGGTGATTCAGGCGGAGACGGTCCGAATCGCCGCGTCCCTTTCGCGACGGAAGCTCAGGGCCGGCTCAGGCGGCCCATGAAGAGGATCGCGCCCGATTGGGTGTCGCGGATGAGGTAGAGGAAGGGGTGGTCTGCGCGGAAGATCACATCCTTCTGAGGAAGCATCGCTGAGGATCGGACGCCCACCACGGCCGTCGCGGCGGCGGCCTCGGTCCCCTTCTCCTCGACCTCGATGAAGGCCTTATGAACGACGGCCGCGATCGCAGTGTCGCGCTTGCCGGTGATCCCCGAGAAGTCGGCCTTCGCCGGATCGAAGGCGTCGGGCATGCCGAGCGAAGACAGCGTGTTCTTGAGGTCGAACTCCGCCGTCGACTGGAACTTCGGCAGGCTGAGCTTGACCCTGGTCGGCCGCATGTTCGTCGACCACGCCTGGAGATCGCTCGCGTTCAGCGACGCCTCGACGTCGGCCAGTCCGTCCTCCTTCCTCGGGAGCACGACGACCATCACCAGCGAGCCGTCCTTGTAGGGAAGCGTCACAGCCTTCAGGGCGTCGTTCTCGAAGTAGGGCAGACGGCTCGCGGTCTGATTCATCAGCTTGATCGGAACGAGACCGCCGTCAGTCCTGAACTGGTCGTCGGTGGTGGCCTTCGCGTCGAAGGGGAACGTCCAGAAGCCTTTGAAGTAGATCGCGCTGGTGAGGACGAACGTCGTGCCGGGGCGGACGTTGTCCGGCTTGAGCAGGTCGCGAATCCGGTCGCGGGTCTGGTCGGCAACCCAACGATTGATGGTTTCCCGGGCGGCGTCGGCCGAGTGGGCGAAGTCGACACGGTGAGGCGCTGCGTGGTAGGAGCGTTCCAGACGGGCGATGAATTCCGGCAGAATCTCGGTCGACTCGTCGAACCATCCAGCATTGGCGGACCAGAGCCCGGGCGACTTCTCAACATCTGCGTTCGCCGCCGGCCTGATCGCTCCTTTGACCTCCGCAAGGAGGTTGCCAAGCCCGTCGTGCGCGGCGTCGCCCAGGCGCTCAAGGTGAAGCGTCCTCGCGATCTGATCGGCGGTCTCGCCCTTGGCGCCCGCGGCGGTCATCGACACGGCGGTCGCCACGTTGAGCGGCGAACAGAAGACGTTTCCGGGCTTCGCCGCGAGCGCCTTGTAGAGATCGACAGTGAACTGCCCAACGCCGGAAACGACCCTCGGATCGGCAGCCTTAGGTGTCTCGTCGGCCGCCATGACGGCGGCGCCCATGGCAAGAACGCCGCCGGCGGCGAGCTTCGCGATCGACTGGATCATGTCATGTCCCCCGGCAAAGATCCTACGCCTTGAATCGTCGCAGCGTCCCCTCGGGAAGACTACGATCGAGGCCCAAGGTTTTCCAAGGGAGCCGATGAAATTCAGGGCCTGGCCTGTCAGCGATGCGATCCCTGGCGGCGGGGGCCGCGATGGCCGCCGCCCTGGTTCTGGCCTGACTTTTCCGGCGGTCCAGCCGGACGGGCTGCGTCCTTGGCTCCCTCGCCGCTGACGCGAGTCACCATGTAGGTGCCGCTCTTGGGATTGCGTTCGATGTCGACCAACTCGACGTTGTCCGCGTCCTCGAGGAGGTGGGTGAAGCTGCGGTAGCCGAAGTAGCTCTCGTCGAACGAGGGCATCTTTCGTTTCATCGTGTCCTTGATCATCGAGGCGTAGAGCACCTCGTGATTCTCGCGCCGGAGGGCGGCGCAGGCCTCGACGAGCAGGCTGAAGACCTCGCGCTGCTTCTCGGTCAGGTTGGCCGGCAGGTACGAGTTGAGGTCGATGGCGAGCTGCTGCTCGTTCTGCTCCTGGCGTTCCAGGTCCTCGTAATAGATGAACTCGTCGCAGTTGTCGCGGAGCAGTTCCGAGGTCGAGCCCTTCATCCCCAGTCCGATGACGTGCTTGCCGTTCTCCTTCAGTTTGGAGACCAGCGGGGAGAAGTCGGAATCGCCGGAGACAATGACGAAGGTGTCGACGTGGGGCTTGCTCCAGGCCAGATCCATCGCGTCGACGACCAGCCGGATGTCGGCCGAGTTCTTGCCCGTCTGAGAGCGTTTGGGGATCTCGATCAGCTCGATCGCCGACTCGTGGAACGGAGCCGTGTAGTTCGGGTATCGGCTCCAGTCGGCGTAAGCCTTCTTGACGATCAGCTTGCCCTTCTCCACCAACCGTTCGAGCACCTTCTGAACGTCGAATTTGATCTTGCGCTGACTCTGAAAGCCCATCGCCAGGTTTTCAAGGTCGATGAAGACGGCCAGGTTGCGCTCTCGCTCGTGTTCTATCTTGGGCATCGTGATGACTGCGCTCGCGAGCTGCCGCGGTTGGATGGGGGCCGTAGTTCAGGGCGGTTTTTCTGGGCGAGACGGCCCTGATCCCGCACCCTCCGGCCGGATCGGCTCATGTTACGCCAATCCTGGACAGGCCTCAACCCGCCCCCGGAATTCCCTTCTCGAGTCGCACCGAGGCTGAGAACACCTCGGATCTCGGTTTAAGGGAGACCTAGGCTTTTTTATATGGCGGTTTCAGGCGCCGAGAACCTGATTTCAAGGCTTGAACCGGAATGGGTTCTGCATGATGGGACGAAGAAGGGAAGTGGGTCGCAAGGGCCGTCTGGCGGAGCTGGTGAGGAATAGTGTGATTATAACGGTGAAGACTGGGCAGTTTGGGAAATCTGTATACTGCGGTTGTCCGAGTGATGGAAACGGTCGAGAGGCATGGCTAGATTGATTGGGATTGGAAGGTTCGGATGCTTTGAACGGTTGGGGTGATGAGTCGATCTTCGCCTTCTTCCCGTCTGCCGCGAGGTCTTCGAGGGGATCGGCGTCGATGCTCGTGGATGACGGCACTTTGTTTGGCAACAGGGGGACGACCATGAGAAGAGATGGCGTGCTGCGTCGCGGGATCGCGGCGGGGTTGATCTCGGGGCTGTCGCTGGTCACCACGGTGTCGGCGGATGACAAGCCCGCAGCGTCGGCTCAGGCGGTGGCGGGTGGTGCGGCCGCACCGGCGACCACGACCGTCATGGTGCCGCAACGGCAGTTGACGTATGAGACGGTCTACGACATCCGCTGCGTCTGCGTGCCCGTGACGGTCGACAAGACCTGCTATCGGACGGAGTGTCGCACGGAAACCGTTCCGGTCACTCGGACTGTCTTCGAGACCGTCCCGACGACGGTGAACGAAACTCGGTATCGAACCGAGACCAAGTCCCAGACGGTGCCCGTCACGAAGACGATTTACGAGTCGGTCCCCGTCACGGTGAATCAGACCCAGTACCGCACCGAGTACAAGACCCAGACGGTGCCCGTCACCCGGACGATCGTCGAGAGCGTCCCGGTGACGGTGAATCAGACTCAGTACCGCACCGAGTACAAGACTCAGACGGTGCCGATCAGCCGGACGATCGTCGAATCCGTGCCGGTCACGGTCGACGAAACCCGCTACCGGACCGAGATGCGGACGCAGATGGTCCCCGTCAAGAAGGTCGTCCCTGAGACCGTCAATGTGGAGCAGACCTACACGGTCAGCATCCCCAAGCAGGAAACGGTCAATCAGACGGTCACGAAGACCATCATGAAGCCCGTGACCACGATTCAGAAGCAGTACAACACCATCACCGTCATGAAGCCGGTGACCAAGACGACGTATCAGCCCCAGACCAAGACCGTGATGACCTCCCAGGTCCAGACGAGCTACGTCGACCAGACCTACACCGAGAGCACTCCGGTGACCACCTGCAAGCAGGTCGTCGAGCAGCAGGGGTGCTATGAGACGCGGATCGTGCCGACTGTCACGCCGGCCCCCGCGCCGATGGTCGACCCGTGCGCTCCCGCGATCGGGACGCCGGCCGGCGGCTGCGGCCACAAGTGCGGGCATCGAATGAGCCTCGGCGGCTGCGGCCACTGCGGCGGCGTCAGCAGCGCCAGCCTCTTCAGCGGCGTGGTCGGCTCGCCTTGCGGAGCGCCCTGCTCCCAGGTGACCTATTCGACCGAGCAGGTCTACGTCACGCGGCCTGTCGTCCGGCTCGTCCCTGAGACGACCATCGTCACTCAGACGAAGACCCGCAAGGTCCCCGTCCAGAACGTCATTCAGGTCCCGACGACCACCACGGAGTACGTGCCGCAGACCGTGACTGAAAACGTCGCGACGCAGGAGATCCAGACCGTCGACGTCCCCGTGACGACGATGCAGCCCACGTACGAGAGCGAGACTGTTCCCGTAACCCGCACCGTCTACGTCGCCGAGCAGCGCAAGCAGACGGTCCCGACCACGCAGTGGAAGCAGGTGACCGAGGACGTTCCCCAGCAGTACGCGGTCAAGGTCCCCTTTACCGTCCAGGTGACCCAGTATCAGCAGCAGACGAGGGTCGTCACTGAGAACGTCACCCAGCAGGTGGCCGAGCGAATTCCCTTCACGGTCCCCGTCACGACGTATCAGCAGCAGACCAAGCAGGTGACCGAGAACGTCACTCAGCAGGTTGCGACCCAGGTTCCGTTCACCGTCCCGGTGACGACCTACCAGCAGCAGCCGAAGACCGTCACCGAGAACGTCACCCAGACCTACACGGTCCAGGTTCCGTACACGGTTCCGGTCACGAAGTATGAGATCAAGTCCAAGCAGGTGACCGAGAACGTCACCCACCAGTATTCGGTGCAGGTGCCCTACACCGTTAAGGTCACGACCTACGAGACGAAGCAGGAGCGGGTGCCTCGTCAGGTTCCCGTCTGCCGCGAGGTTCTCGTGCCGGTGACCGTTCCTTGCCCGGCCCCGGCCACGACGGTCCCCGCCGTCGCCCCGGCCGCCGCGTCGCCGCAGGGCTGAACGCCGAGGCGTTAGGTCATTCCGAACGGGCGTGGAGGGGCTTCCTCTCCACGCCCGTTCTTTTTCGAAGTGCTCAGTCGACCGACCACCGGCGCGGCGGGGTGACTTCAAAACGACCCTTGGGCGGGGCGAAGCGAACGCCCGTCTGCCAGAGCAGGTCAGGCTGGTGCTTGGCGAGGAGGTACTTCATGACCACCTCGTCCGAGGGGGGCATCCCCGGATCCTGGAACACGACGCAGAGCCTGCAGAGGGCGCGCTTGGTGGCGACGTCCCAGACCTCGATCAGGCCGTGGGTCCGTCGCGGGATGCGATAGTACTTATCGCCGTTGCGGACGGTCAGGCAGTCGAACTGGCAGAACTCATGGAATTCCTTCGGCTCCACGACATCCCGAACGAGTTCGGCGGCGACAAGCTCCGGAACTCCCACCTGATAGTCGGCGGCGTCGATCCGAACGGGCTCGTCGGAGGTAGGTTGAGGCTGGCTCTTCCCCTCGATGACCCGGAAGATTTCGCTTTCGACGAGCTTCGCATATCCCGCCCGCAGGCCCTGACTCGCGATCACGAGTTGCGTGAACGAGGCCGCGCGGGCGACGACTTCATGCGCGAAAGCCGTGACCTCGCGCTGGAGCTTCTCCATCCAGTAGCGGAGCATCGTCCGGCGATCGGATTCGGAATAGCGGAAGTGTCGAGGTCCGACGTCCGGGATCGTCAGGTCGATCTCGCCGCGCTTGGGGTCCAGCGTCTTGAGCACGCTGTCATACGAGGCTTCGCCGCGAACGAATCGAGCGGCGGCGTCGGCATGGTTGGTCGTCCGGACGCGGACGACCCGGTGGGTGGGCCTGGCGAGGAAGACGACCTCGCGTGAATAGGGGTCGCTCGCGCAATGCGCGTCCGCGACGTCGATCTCCCAGCGCAGATATCCGGTTCGGATCATCGCGACGCGTCCTCAGCCGCCCTGGACGGCGGGGACGATGAGGATCTCGGGCGCCGCCGCGTCGAACTGCTTGATGACTCGCGTCTGGCCGGGGCCGTCGAGGCGGAAAGCCATGCGGCCGGGGGTGACGTGTTCGGCGAACTGGGCGGCGGCCGTCTGAATGGTCTCAGGCCGTCGCTCGTCCCATTCGGCGAGAGTGAGGTCGCCGTGTCCGGTCTTGAGCAAACGCAATTTGGCCATGGCAGTGATCCTCGATCGATCGTCCGTCCGGGGCTCCTGCAGTCTTCCCAGACTCCAACACAATCCTAGTCCGCATTCAAGCCGAACCTGACCGGACGGCGAGGGGGGCGAGGATCACCGCCCCCCCTCGATGCGGCGGGTGTTCAGCCCTGCGCCGGAGCCGGAGCCGCCTCGGCCTTGGCGGCCGCCGCCTTGTCTTTCGTGAGCGTCTCCAGCTTGGGACGCTTCTTGCCGAACGTGCCCCGAGCCACCTTGCCGCGCCGGGTTCGCCTGTCGCCCTTACCCATGATTCGATCTTCCTCCGCCGCCCCGTGGGGACGACCGTCTTGTTTTTTCGTTTGCCGTGATTCGTCTGTACGATACAATCCATCCGACGTTTGTCGTTACGTCGTCGGACAGGTCGCGACGGGAAAGGAGACGTCCCCCATGCCCCGCCGCCGGGTCGGATCCATGATAGCGATCTGCGTGCTCGCCGCCCACGTCGGTTGCGGACGATCGACGACGCCGGTTTCGCCGCCGTCGTCACCGAAGGTCGTGCAGTCGCAACCCATCGCCGTCGAGCCGCCCGTCGCCCCGAGGCCGATTCTCGCGATCGACCCGATCGAGATTACGATAGCGGCCGACGACCCAGGCGTGCAACTGCTGGCGATTGAGAAGTCGCCCAATGGTCAGCCGACCGACGTTCCGCCGGGCCTTTCCTGGCGGATTGAGCCGCCGGGGGTGGCGGCCGTCGACGCTTCGGGATACGTCCGTCCTGTCGCCGCCGGCAAGGCCGAGGTCGTCGCAACCATCGACGGCCGGGAGGCCCGCGCCAGGCTCGTCGTGTCGCCCCGAGAAAACAGGCCCTGGGATTTCGCCCAGGACGTCGCGCCGATTTTGACGAAAGCCGGCTGTAATACGGGCGGATGCCACGGCCGGGCCGACGGCCAGAACGGGTTCCATCTCTCGCTCTTCGGCTACGACCCGGAAGGGGACCACATCGCCCTGACCCGGGATGCCGGCCGGCGACGGGTTTCGCTGATCCAGCCCGACGCGAGCCTCATGCTCCTCAAGGCGACGGGCGAGGCCGACCACGGCGGCGGGCCTCGGCTTTCGGTTGGGTCGCAGGATTACCAGACTCTCCTCGAATGGATCCGCGCCGGGGCCCCGCAGTCCTCGGGGACGCCGCGGTCGCCGGTCGTCAAGCTTGCCGTCGAACCGCCCTCCGCCATGATGGACAGGCCAGCCGTGCGGCAGCTTCGGGTCGTCGCGGAGCACGCCGACGGCCGCCGCCGCGACGTCACGCGCCAGGCGATTTACAAGACGCTGGACGACTCCACGGCCGTCGTCGACGCTCGCGGCCGTGCGGAACTCCTCCACCGAGGCGAGGCGGATCTCGTCGTCCGCTATGGATCGCTGGTCCAGACGACGCGGCTCGCCTCGCCCGTGAATCCGGACCTGGCGTTTGATTTCGGCAAGCTCCCACGCGAGAACCCGATCGACGCCGAATTGTTCAAGCGGCTCGAAGCACTGAAGGTCCCTCCCAGTCCTCCCGCGTCGGATGCGGCCTTTCTCCGGCGGATCACGCTCGACCTCACCGGCGGGCCACCCTCGCCGGAAGAAGTGAGAAGGTTCATCGCCGACTCCGACGCCGCCAAGCGATCGAAGCTCGTCGATCAACTGCTGGAGAGGCCCGAGTTCGTCCAGTTCTGGCGGATCAAGTTCGGCGACCTGCTCCAGATCAGCGCGGCGAGGCAGGGGAACGGCGCCTACCGATACCAGGAGTGGCTCGACGCCAAGCTCATTGAGAACGCCCCCTGGGACGACGTCGTCCGCACGCTCCTGACGGCGCTCGGCGACCCGACCGATCGCGAGAAGGGCGGCCCCGTGAATTATGCCGCCGACGCCCTGGAACCGACCGTGGCCGCCGAGCAGACGGCCCAGCGCTTCCTGGGCCTCCGGATGCGCTGCGCCCAGTGCCACGACCATCCCTTCGATGTCTGGACGCAGGACGATTACTTCGGCATGGCTGCGTTCTTCGCCCGGGTCCAGCGGACCGGGCAGGGGATGATGGGCGGCATGATGATGGCGAGTCGGCCGAACATCGGGCTGAATCCTCAAGGAGTCGTCAATCACCTTCGGACAGGCAAGCCGGCCCAACCGCGTCTCATTGACGGCAAGCCGGTCACGATCGCCGAAGGCGCGGATCCTCGCGCCACGCTCGCCGCCTGGATCACCGCCCCCGATAATCCTTACTTCGCCAGGGCCACGGCTAACTGGGTCTGGGCGCAGTTCTTCGGCAAGGGGATCGTCGACCCGCCCGACGACATGAGCCGGGCTAACCCGCCGGTTCATCCCGAGTTGCTCGACGCCCTCGCCGCTCGATTCATCGCCAGAAAGTATGACCTGCGCGACCTGATCCGGACCATCGCGACCTCGCAAGCCTACGGGCTTTCTTCAGCCACCGTCGCGGGGAACGAGAGCGATTCGCGATGGTTCTCACACCAGACGCCCCGACCGCTCTCGGCCCACCAGATGGCTGATGCACTGGCCCAGGCGACGGACGTTCCCAACCGATTCCCCGGCGCATCGCCGACCCGGCGGGCCATCCGCGTGACCGACCCCGGCGTCGCCAGCCCGATCCTCGACACCTTCGGCCGATGCCCGCGAACGACGGTCTGCGCCTCGGTCCAGACGCCTCCGCTCAGCCTCAAACAATCGCTCCTGCTGATCGGCGGGGACGTGGTCGAGAGCAAGGTCGGCAACCTCAACGGCTACCTGTCGTCGGCCCTCAAGCTGGAGCTGGAGCCTGAGGAACTGGTCGAGAACCTGTACTTCCGGACGCTCTGTCGGCCGCCGACGGCGGAGGAATCCTCGCGCTGGTCGGTCGAGTTGAAGCAGGCGTCATCGCTTCGCGAGGCGGCGGAGGATCTCCTCTGGGCGCTCCTCAACTCGCGTGAGTTCGCGTTCAACCATTGATCGGATTGGTCGATTGCGGGGGAGACTCGCCATGGCTTCCAAATCGCGACCCATCGACTGCTCAGGACCCTCGCGACGAGCGATCCTGAAGGCCGGCTCGCTGGGATTTCTCGGCCTCGGCCTGGGTGACGGGCTCTGGTTGCGGGCTCTCGCCGCACCGGGGACGGCAGGGGCGGCGAAGGCGAAGAACTGCATTCTCGTCTGGCTGGCAGGCGGGGCCTCGCACATCGACACCTTCGATCCCAAGCCCGATGCACAGGCCGACGTTCGCGGCGAGTTCAAGCCCATCGATACGGCCGTTCCGGGCGTCCAGGTCAGCGAAGTTCTCCCAAACCTGGCCAAGATCCTCGATCGTGTGACGCTGATCCGCAGCATGACCTCGCCCGAGGCCGACCACGACCGGGCCTCGCACCATATGTTGACGGGCTATCGACCTTCGCCCGCCCAGGTCTACCCGAGCTACGGCAGCGTCGTTTCCAAGTGGCGTGAGGCGAGTCGGGGGTTGCTGCCCCCCTACGTGGCGGTTCCCGATCCGCCATCCTCGTCGATGAGCGGTTATTTGACGCCCGCCTACGATCCGTTCGCCGTCTCGGGCGACCCGAATCAGGAGGGGTTCCGAGTCAGCAACCTTGCACCCCCCGATCAACTGACGTTGGAGCGTCTCCTCCGCCGCCGGGCGATGGTCAAGAGTCTGGACGAGTTCGCCCACGACGTTCCTCCGACGCCGCTGACGCGCAGCCGCGACCAGTTCGCGGATCAGGCTTACGCCTTGATGACCTCGAACGCCGCTCAGGCCGCGTTCCGCCTGACGGACGAATCGCCGGAGGTCCGTGAGAAGTACGGTCGCAACACGTTCGGCCAGTCGTGTCTGCTGGCCCGGCGGCTCGTTGAGGCCGGCGTGTCGTTCGTCACCGTCAACGACCGCGGCGCGGGGCCCTTGGGCTGGGATACGCACGCCCAGAATTTTCCGACGATCAAGAACAACCTGGCCCCGGCTCTCGACCAGGGAATTGCCGCGCTGATCGTCGATCTGGGAGAGCGTGGGCTGCTGGATGATACGCTCGTCGTCATGATGGGCGAGTTCGGCCGCACGCCAAAGATCAACGCCAACGCCGGTCGAGACCACCACGGTCGGGCGAACAGCGTTCTCGTCGCGGGCGCAGGGATTCCTAAAGGACTGGTCCTCGGCAAGACCGATGCGAAGGGTGATTCCCCCGTCGAGAAGCCGGTGACTCCGGCCGACCTGGCTCACGTCCTTTACACGAAGCTCGGGATCAACCCTGATCACAAATACCAGGCCCCCGACGGCCGGCCGATCCGACTCGTCGAGGGCGCGACGCCTCCTCGTGAACTCATTTGAGGATCAGGCGGAGCAGCAAGCGCGGCAGGCTCGCTCGCATTCACGACAGACCTCAGCGCACTTCTTGATGTGCTCGTTGTTCGAACTGTCGCAGACCTCGGCGCAGTCGCGGCAGGCGTCGGCGCAGGCCTTGTGGGCGTAGTTCGCCATGGGGCTCTTGCGGGCCATGAGCGCTGCCGTTTGCGTGCAGAAAGACTGACAGTCGTTGGTGTATGCGGCGACTTTCGCGAGCGTGGCGCCGTTCTCGGAACCGCCTTTCTGGATCTCGGCGAGGCAATGCGCCGAGACCATGTTGCAGATCGTCGCGCACCGGGCCATGGTCATCAAGTGTTCGTGTTCGGCCTTCTTCTTGTCGTCGTCGTCCCCTCTTGCGGATGAGCCGGTGGCCAGAAACCCAGCCGCACCAGCGCCGAGCAGGGTCAAAAGTTCGCGACGCTCCATGATTCGTCCTCCTCGAAGTCATGCTGAGGTCATCGGATGCCGGGCCGCGGCGGATGCAGCGGCCGCCGATGTTACGAGGGGAGGCAAAACCAGCGCCGAGAGGTGTGATTCGGGGGGTTGTTTCGACTCCTTTCCCCACGCCATGATGGAGGCGGGCGGTTCCCAGACGCCCAGTCACCAGGGCCGGGGAATGGGGCATGTCGATCGACGCCGCTGAAGAAATCCGGGATTGGAAAGATCAGGTCGATTCACCGGATATCGACTGGAACGCCGTTGCGACGAAGGCCGAGGGGCCTGCCGGTTCGCTTCCGCTCACCGATGAGATGCTGCGGATCTGGCCGTCGGGCGACCTCTTCGGGCTCTCGCAAAACGCCGGGATGGGCTGGCCTGCGGCCGAGACGGCCCGCGACCCGTTCCTCATCCTGAGTACTCAGGGGGGCCTTCGCGCGGAGGACGGTTCGCCGATCGCCCTGGGATACCACACTGGGCACTGGGAGATCGGCCTTCTCGTCCGGGAAGCCGCCCAGGAGTTGAAGCGGCTCGGCACGGTCCCATTCGCCGCGATGGTCTCCGACCCCTGCGACGGTCGTTCGCAGGGAACGACGGGCATGATGGACAGCCTGCCGTACCGCAACGACGCGGCGGTGGTCTTCCGTCGGCTCATCCGCTCGCTGCCGCTTCGAAAAGGAGTGCTGGGCGTCGCCACCTGCGATAAGGGGTTGCCGGCGATGATGCTCGCGCTGGCTGGGACGCCCAACCTGCCCTCGGTCCTGGTTCCCGGAGGCGTGACTCTTCCTCCTCGATCCGGTGAGGACGCCGGCAAGATCCAGACCATCGGGGCGAGGTACGCCCACGGCGAGATCGATCTCGAGACCGCCGCCGACTACGGCTGCCGAGCCTGCGCCAGCCCGGGAGGCGGCTGTCAGTTCCTCGGCACGGCGGCGACGGCCCAGGTGGTCGGCGAGGCTCTCGGGCTGTCGCTGCCGCATTCGGCGCTCTCGCCGTCGGGTCAGCCGGTCTGGCTGGATCTTGCGAGACGGTCGGCGCGGGCCCTCGTCGGCCTGGCCCGCCACGGCTGGAGTTCGCGCCATATCCTGACCGATTCGGCCGTCCGAAACGCCATGATCGTCCACGCGGCGGTCGGTGGTTCGACCAATCTCCTGTTGCATATCCCGGCCATCGCCCATGCGGCCGGGCTGCATCGCCCGGATGTCGTCGACTGGCACGAGATCAACCTCAAGGTTCCCCGCCTCGTCAGCGTCCTGCCCAACGGTCCAGTGCCCCACCCAACCGTCCGGCTCTTCCTCGCGGGTGGAGTGCCGGAGGTCATGCTCCACCTCCGCGAGCTGGGCCTCCTGAACGAATCGGCTCGAACGGCGTCGGGGACGACTCTGGGCAGGCTCCTCGATTGGTGGGAATCCAGCGAGCGGCGCCATCGCTCGCGCGAGCGGCTTTATAAGGAAGACGGCGTCGACCCCGACGAGGTCGTCATGAGCCCTTCTCGGGCCCGAGAGCGGGGACTGACGAGCACCGTGACGTTCCCTCGGGGGAATCTCGCCCCCCATGGGTCGGTCATTAAAAGCACGGCCATCGACGCCTCCGTGGTCGACTCTGACGGTGTTTATCGCAAGCTCGGTCCGGCGCGGGTCTTCACACGGGAGCACGACGCGATCGCCGCCATTAAGGGGCAGGCGACGATCCCCATCCGCGCGGGCGACGTCATCGTTCTGATGGGTCGTGGCCCGTTGGGGGCGGGGATGGAGGAAATCTACCAGGTGACCTCTGCCCTGAAGCACCTCCCGTTCGGCAAAGAGGTGGCCGTCATCACCGACGCCCGGTTCTCGGGGGTCTCCACGGGGGCCTGCATCGGCCACGTCAGCCCGGAGGCGCTGGCTGGCGGCCCCCTGGGGAAGGTCCGAGACGGCGATCTGATCCGGATCGTCGTCGACCGCAGGAACCTCGAAGGGGCGGTCGACATGGTTGGGACCGATGGGGAGGAGGTTGGGCCGGAGCAGGGGGCGCGGATGCTCTCGTTAAGAGATCCTCATCCGATGCTCTCTCCCGATCCCGACCTGCCGGACGACGTTCGACTTTGGGCGGCGCTCCAGGAGGCGTCCGGAGGCGTTTGGGGCGGCTGTGTTTACGACGTGGAGTCGGTGATCCGACGGCTCGCAGCCGGGAAGGACCGAAGTTCGAGGGCCGAACCTGCCGATGATGCGGGTCGAGAGGTGTGAGACGAGTTGTTGCGAGAGCCTAGGACGCCAGGGGAATTGCGGGTCAATCCGGAAATTCCTCACAGACGATGCGGCCCTCGAACGATAACTAGACCACATGGACCGGTCGCGATGAGGAAGTCGCCGGAACGATCGGTCGTCTCCACTCAAACAGGATAGCGATCCCGGCGCTGGTAGGTCGGCGAGGCAGGAAAGCCCGTCGGCGTGTTCGCGCAGTTCCCAAGGAGGGGATAAGACCATGTTCCGATCCGCGCGGCACCTAAGCCACAAAACCCCGCGCTGGGTTCGCGGCCTCGCGATGGGTGCTCTTACGGCCGCACTCTGCACGACTCACGTCGGCTGCGGCCTGTCGTACGTCTTCCGCAATATCTCGCCGCTGCATCCGACCGGCTGGTCGTTCGCATGGCCGATCTTCGCGTCCCAGTCTCAGCGGCTGGAACGCGACATGGAGCGTGAGGAGCACGACGGCCGCGTGCCCATTCTCGATCCCATCCCCGGCGACTTCGCCCCGGCCGCCTGCCTCGATCCGCCGAGCGAAGCCGAGGTGTGGGACAAGGTCCCGAAGTTCAAGAACGGCTCGCCCGTCTTCTATGAAACCCAGCGGAACAACGTCCGGTTCCTGATCGAGAAGATCGGCGAGAAGACCGATCCCTGCCGGATCTACCCGCTGGCCGGGCCCTGCCAGCTCGTGCACTGCCATTACAAGTGCACCGTCTATTACGACGAGCTGTACTGGGCGGACTACCCGATCCCGTTCAACCACGTGGATCACAAGGTCGAGGTCGTCTATATCGACAAGGACCACCTCCGCCGGTGCGCCGGACCGCCGGCCATCGACGCCCCGCCGGCACCGCTGCCGGTCAATCCGACGACCGGCGCCACGATGACCCACTGATCGCCTGTCGAGATTTTCCGAAAGAATTCGAGCCGTCGCCCTGGGCGTAAATCCCGGGGCGACGGCTTGTTGCGTTGCCTATTAGATCCGACTTTGTGGTTTTGTTAGAGAATGAGCGTCACGTGATGCCTGGGTGCTACGAATCTAGATCGCGTGGCGAAGATGCGACGATGAAGTCTCAAAAGTGCATCGTCCATCCCGTCCGTCGAAGTTCCGCAACACCTGTCTGCCGTCAGCCGCGTTCGCGGCCGGCGGCTTGAGATTGCATCGCGAACTCTCAAGCGGCTTGTGGAGCGACACCGTGAGGACCGACAAAGCCCCGTGTTCCCTCCCCGCCAGTTCGATTTTGATGACGGATCGCTTAGGGTCCATGAGGGAGGATCAGCAGGCGTCTGGGCCGTGGTCCTGTAGGAAGGACCGACCCAGCCCAAGGCGGCGTACGGGCGGCCGCTCGACGAAGCCCAAGGAGCCTCGAACGATGAGTCCTCCCGTCCGGGTCGTCTGTCGTGGATGCCTGCGGAGCGTCGAGCTCGCGTCGGACGTCACGGCGCCGCAGTCGGGATCATGTCCGTTCTGCAGCCAGCCGCTCGACAGCCGGCTGGCGATGGACGGGCCGACGCATGAGCCCGATGACCTGATGGCGGCGTCGGACGACGGTGGTCCGGTCACCCGCCGATCTTCTTCGACGTGGGTCGCGACGTGGTCTCGCGGGTCGCTCGGGATGCTGGGACGGTTCCAGCTTCGGGAGCGGCTGGGGGACGGCGGCTTCGGCGAGGTCTATCTCGCCTACGATCCTCGGCTTGACCGCGACGTCGCCCTCAAAGTGCTTCGTCAGTCCAACCCCAGCGATCGGGTGATGGAGCGGTTCTTCCGCGAAGCCCGTGCCGCGGCCCGGCTGGACCATCCCAACATCGTGTCGGTCTACGATTCGGGGTTCGATCGGGGACGTTGCTGGGTCGCGTATCAGAAGGTCAGCGGCAAGCCCCTCTGGTGGTTCTTCGATCACCAACCGATCACCCCCGTCGAGGCCGCTCGCCTGCTCCGTGATCTCGCCGAGGCGGTGGACTACGCTCACAAGCATGGGGTCGTCCACCGGGACATCAAGCCGGCGAACATCCTCATCGACGACCGCGGCCGTCCTCGACTGATCGACTTCGGACTGGCCCGCCGCGCCGACCTGGATTCCAGCCTGACCAGCGACGGCGCCGTCGTCGGGACTCCCGCTTATATGAGCCCCGAACAGGCCCAGGGGTACAGCCGGCAGGTCGACGAGCGGAGCGACGTCTTCAGTCTGGGCGTGGTGCTCTTCGAGACGCTCGCCGGGCATCGGCCGGAGTCTTTGTCGACGGTCCGCACTCTGGCCAACGGTCAGGAGGGGCCCGAAACTTCCCCATCCGCCGAGGACTGGGCCGAGGTCAGTCCGGCCGTCCCCGCCGGCCTGGTCGCGATCTGCAAGAAGGCCACGGCCGAGCGTCCTGACCATCGATACCCCAGCGCCCGCGCCCTGGCCGACGACCTTGACGCCTGGCTTCGCGAGCAGGCCCGAGAAGTCGCGCCCCCGCCGGCGCCACGGCGAATGCTGTCGACCATCGCGACCACGCTCGTTCTGGTCGCCGCCAGTCTGCTGGTTGGCTATTTCGCAGCCGTCCAGATGCAGAAGCAGCCGAAGGAGGCTCCGAAGGATGCCCCGCTCGCCCTCGCTCAACTCTCCGGAGAGCCGGGAGACGCCGGGTTGGTCGGCGATCCCTCAACAGACGCCGAGTCCGGGGAGTCGGCCTCGAAACTCGAGCGTTCCTCGCAGGCGGACGAGGGTTCGCAAGATCTGTTCGTCGCAAACCGTGGCAGCAAACTCTTTCACAGCGCGACCTGCCCCCGCTCGCATCGTGTGTCTCCCGCCAACCGGGTCGGTTTCGAGAGTTCCGAAGACGCGACCGCCGCGGGCTTCGAGCCCTGCGAATACCTTCAGCGGTCGGGGGTTGGAAGCAAGTCGACGCCCAGGCTCTGACCCGCCCTCTCCTTGCCGGTAAGCTCGCCAACGTCCTACAATCTTCGTCGGAGCGTGACGCAAAACGACGACGATTGCCGAGGACCGACGATGAGCCAGGAGAGCGCCGCGAGCACCCATCCCGAGTCGACCGGGGGCAACCCCACAGGAGGCCGACCGGCGCGACGGCCAGCGTCGCACGACATCCCAGCGTCGCTCGTCCCCACGAGCGGCTGGCACTTCCTTCACCTCTTCTACAAGGTCGACCGCGAGGCCCTTCACAGGCTTCCGGACACCGCTCGATACAGTGGTCGCGACGCATTGGTCGAGATCCTCGGCGCGAAGCCGACGGGGGTCGAGCAGTTCCAGTGCTTCGCCGTCCCCGGCCACAAGGCCGACTTCGGCGTGATGCTGGCCGGGACCGACATCAAGGCGATCCACGGCGTGCAGAACGCGCTCGCGGCCTCACCGCTGGGGCCCGCCCTCATCCCGAGCTACTCCTTCTACTCGATCACTGAGGTCTCGGAGTACGTCCCTGACGCCGAGCAGTACGCCGCGATTCTCCGCGACCGAGAGAAGCTCGACCCCGAGAGCAGCATGTTCAAGGCCAAGGTCTCCTCGTACGCCGAGCGCCTGGGGCTGATGAACAAGCACCGGATGTATCCCGAGTTCCCCGACTGGCCCTGCTTCTGCTTCTACCCCATGAGCAAGATGCGCCAGGGGGAGCAGAACTGGTATCTGCTCCCCTTCGCCGAGCGTTCCGAGTTGATGTCCCAGCACGGCCGTTCCGGGATGGCTTATGCCGGGAAGGTCAGCCAGGTCATCACGGCTTCGACCGGCCTGGACGACTGGGAATGGGGCGTCACTCTTTGGGCGAAGAATCCCCTCTTCCTCAAGGACATCGTCTACACGATGCGCTTCGACGAAAGCTCGGCCAAGTACGCCCTCTTCGGCGACTTCTACTTCGGCTACATCGTCCCGCCCGCCGAGCTAGCCGACGTCCTCAAGATCTGAGTCGGGGAAGCCAAGGGGGCCCGAGCCACCAGCCCGTGGCCCCCTCATGATTCACTTCAGTTCTTTGATCGAGATATTCTTGAACTGGACGAGGCTGGGCGGGCCCGACCACTCGCCGGCCTTGTTCTTGCCGCCGTGGTGCTGGAAGGCGATCCGGCCCTTGTCGGGGAGTTCGGGGATCGTCGCCCCTTCGATGACGACCACGCCGTTGAGGACCGTTCGGACGGTCTTCCCCTTCACGGTGATCTCGAAGTGGTTCCACTCGCCGACGGGCTTGTCGGCCTGATGCTTCGGCGTAACCGCGGCGCGAACCTCGGGCGAGGTCGCCTTATCCGTCCGGACGCCGTACATCTCGCCCGAGCCGATGGGCCAGCACCAGATGTTGACCTGGTATTTGCCTTCGCCGCGGAGGTACACGCCGGAGTCCGCGTCGGGCAGCGGCAGCTTGTACTCCTTGCCGTCGATGTCCTTGGCGTGGGTGCCGTCGGGGAGGATGTAGGGGACGTTCTTGTTGATGAACGGGGCCTCTTTCAGCCGCCAGTCCAGCTTCAGGACGAAGTCGGTGTACTCGCCGTCGGACCAGAGGTTCTTGTCGGTCTTGGCCTCGCTGAGGGCGTCGTAATCAATCGCGCCGTCGACGATCTTCCAGTGGCCGCCGTCCCCCTCGGGGAGCTTCCAACCAGTGAAATCCTTGCCGTTGAACAGTGAGACGAAGCCGTCGGCATCGGCCGTCCCCTGCGCCCAAGCGACTGGAAAGGCGGCGAGGGCCAGGCCGGCGACGAGTGAGAATCGCGTCTTCGACATTCACGGGCTCCTTGATGCGTCCGCAAAGGAATCAAGGCCCCCATCGTGTCGCGTCGGTCGACCAGTCGCAAGCCTCCGGCATTACGGCCATCGCACTAAATGTGGGGGGCTGGATAGTCTGGGAGCCCTTGAAGCTTCGCAAATTTACCCTGTTCGCCTACCTTTAGTGCGTGGCCACTGGCGTGCCGCTCGTGGCCACTGGCGTGCCGCTTAGTGCGTGGCCACTGGCGTGCCGCGCCTGCCTTGAGTGCGTGTCGGCTGACTGACTCCCGGGCGTCGCTCGTGCGATGTCTCAAGAATCCCCTCGCGTCAGGGGATGATGCCGGACGCCTTCGGGGCGATCGTGAAGGAAGAGTCGCCGCCGAGCGCGACGCCGTCCTGGCTGGTCAGGCCCCCGGCGGCCGAGTTCAAAAGGACGAGGCCGCCCTGGGCGTACCGTGCCCGGGTCGACCGGGTCGTGATCGTCACGCTCGATCCGTCCGGATCGGCGGCGACGGAAAGGATCGGCACGGGCCTGTACGCCGTGACCGTTCGGCCCCTCACGGACCTCTGGACGGCGTAGGAAATCCGGTAATTCCTGGGCGCCGCCAGCGACGAGGGGTCCATGGCGGTATTGAACGTGAACGTGAAGCCGACGAGCGGGGCCCCGGCCGGCCTCCCCAGCCGGTCTTGCCTCCTCGCAATGGCCGTGATCGCCTCGGTCGTTACGGCGGGCGTCATCGCCCCGCCGGGCTTAGGCGTGAGCACGCTGGAGGCGATCTCCAGCAGGTGCTTCACCGTGTTCATCGCCGGGTTCGCGGCCGCGTCCGTGGCGTAGCGCGACAAGATCGGCCCGACGTACGTATCCTCCAGGTGAGCGGCCGTCGAGGCGTCGTAGCCCCACCACTGTATGTTCAGACCGAGGTACCGGACCGCCAGATCCTGGAGCACGTAGACGACCGTCCGGCTGTTGTTGAACGCCCCCGCGCCGATGGCGCCGGTGTTGACCAGTGGGAACTCGACCGAGGCGTGCGCCTTGGCAAGGGAGAACCCGGCCACGAAGGAGTTGAAGAGGTCCTCGACGACGGGCAGGCTCGTCTGGTCCTTCGTGCTGTCCAGCTTCGGGGCCGCGATGGCGACCACGTTGAACTTCTGTGGGACGGCGAGGATGGTCGAGTTCTTGTCGAGGACGTCCTTCGAGGCGTCCTGGAACTTACCGATCGCGGCCGTGTTGATGCTCATCACCCGCTCGACGTTGGTGAAGAGCCACGGCTGCGGACTCCCCTGCAAGAGCCCCGCGGCGCTCTTCGACTGGGCGTCGTTCGAAATTCGCGTGTCGACGCTCTTGGTCGCCGCGGCGTTGGCGAGCTCGGGCGTCTCCAGGAACATAACCTCTTCCTGCACGAACCCGGACGAGAAGACCCCGCCGCCCAGGTACTGATTGGCGAAGTCGACCCAGAAGGCGTTGGCCTGGCCGGGATTCTTGTCCTTGTAATCGTAGAAATCCGACGTCGCCGAGATCCGCGGCGGGTGATTGACGAACGGCTTGGAGAAGTACGCCGGCGTGCCGCCGGCCCCATCCTTTAGAACGAATCCGTTCGTAACCGGATCGAGCTTGTAGGCCATCATGGACGAAACAAAGCCCGCGGGAAGGTGGCTGTACGCCTTCTGAAGCAGGAACGCCTTCTTCAGGCCGTCGGACGTGGTAGGAGCCGTGTTGAGCTTGGCGATCTCGGCCTGGAGGGGCTTGGGGAAGTCGAACGTCGACAAAAGTTGCCTCGGCTCCAGGTCCTCGGGCGCGATCCGGATGCGATTCGCTCGCCGCCCCCCGCGCTCGTCGCGAGGAGGATTCTGATGTAGGTTCATGGTCATGGTGTCGCCTTCGACGGGCGGCCAGGGTCGCCGACCAATACGATGTTCATCCGCCGGATCGTCCGATCCGACGGCCGGGCCGAGACCTTCCTCGGCGACGGAGCCCTAAAATCGACTCAACGAGAATATAGACGCCAGGCAAGTCCTCCGCGACGGCTCACGCGAGACTTCGGGGACGTCACCGGATCGCGCGTCGAGGTTATTCGAACTTCCCGGCGGTGCAGAAGTCCAGGACCAGGCGACGGTACCGATCCGGATCCATCGCGGGAAGGTCGTGGTGGTCGCCCCCCGGGAAGATTTCGAGGCGGCCGTGGGAGCGCACGCGTTCGAACAGGGCATGGGCCTCCTCCGGCCTGGCCAGGTCGTCGGCGCCGCCGGCGAGGATGAGGACCGGCACGGTGGCGGGGATGTGCTCGACGGCCCGCAACGGGGCGATGGCCTGGAAGTCGGGCACGACCAGCCGGGCGACCGTCCGGAGGCCCAGGTAGGCCGAGGCCCGTTGGCCTGGCCAGGCACGTTGGCCTGGCCAGGCACCCAAGGGGCACGTTGGACTGGCCACGTTGGCCTGGCCAGGCACCCAACGTTGGCCTGGCCAGGCACCCAAGGAGGGTAGCCTGGGCAGGATCGGCAGACATTCAGGCCCGTTCGTTGGCCTGGCCACGTTCGTTGGCCTGGCCAGGCACCCAAGGAGGGTAGCCTGGGCAGGATCGTCAGACATTCAGAGAGACACATCCGTTTCTTTTCGGCAGCATAGTGGACAAACGGCGACTGGCGTTCTAGGGTCGGATGTACAGGAGGTCGCCGTATCATGGCCACGCTGCGGTCGAAGCTCGTCGACGAGTCGGTCACGCCCTGGTATCACTGTGTCTCGCGGTTCGTCCGGCGGGCGAGGCTCTGCGGCGACGGGGCATCGCATCGCAAGGACTGGATCGTTCACCGGTTGCGCGAGCTGGTGGGGATCTTCGCCGTCGACTGCGCGGGCTTCGCGGTGATGGACAACTACCTGCACCTGTTGCTGAGGCTCGATTCGCCGCGAGTTCGGGGGTGGTCGGACGAGGAGGTCGCCCGCCGCTGGCTGACGCTCTTCCCGATCCGCGACCTCGCCGGAAACGCTCTGCCGATCCTCGAT